>CAYTWV010000198.1:0-7787 GCA_964442235.1 uncultured Myxococcales bacterium
CATGGGCCGCGGTCGCCCTTTGCGGAGCGCGCCGGAGAGAGACGGGTGCTTGACTCCACTGTTTGTGCGGCTACATTAACATCCGACGTTAAACTAGCCGAAGGAGGGCCAGGTGTACATCCAACGCCACATGGAGCAAGCCGTCGAGCAAGCGGGAGCGATGTTTGGCGCCGTGCTGGTGAGCGGCCCTCGTCAAGTGGGGAAGACTACCCTGCTGAGGAGGCTCACATCTGGCATGTGGCATGTGACTTTGGACGATCCGGTAATGCTAGAGGCTGCGGTCAACGAGCCTGGCACGTTCTTTCTGGTCTCTCCGCCTCCTGTCTTCATTGATGAAATCCAGTATGCCCCCAACCTTTTCCCCCACATGAAGATGACCTTGGATCGGGACGGGAAGAAGGGCCAATTCTACCTCTCCGGCTCGCAGCAATTCCTGATGATGCAGAACGTGAGCGAGTCGCTGGCCGGCAGGTTGGGCATACTGAATCTGCTCGGGCTGTCCGTTCGAGAGATCACCGGTACCCCGTTCCGCCGTCCGTTCTTGCCCACTCTTGAGTACTGCGAGGAACGCCGTGATGGCGCCGCCTCACTGGAATATCAGGAACTCTGGAAGACCATCTGGCGGGGGAGTATGCCAGAACTGGTTGCGAACCAGGGTTTTGATTGGTCGCAATTCTATGGTTCCTATGTAAGGACCTACATAGAACGAGACTTGCGCTCCCTATCGCAGGTGGGAGACGAGGTCAGGTTCCTGGCCTTTCTGACCGCCCTGGCGGGTTGCACCGGGAAATTGCTCAATCTTGCCTCGCTTGCAAGGGATGTCGGGATTAGTCAGCCCACGGCCGACCGGTGGCTCTCCATTCTTACAACGTCGAACCTGGTCTATCTTCTTCGTCCATACTCCAATAATGCAATAAATAGAGCGGTGAAGACACCCAAAGTATACTTTCTTGATACAGGTCTGGCTGCCTATCTGACGCGGTGGAACACCCATGCCGTCCTTCAGAGCGGGGCCATGGCGGGACCATTCTTCGAGACTTTCATCGTCGCTGAAATTATAAAGAGTTATCATAACATTGGTATTGTTGATTTGCCGCTCTACTACTATCGCGATCGTGACGGAAATGAAATTGACATGCTGGTGTATCAGAATGGGACTCTCTTCCCAATCGAGATAAAGAAGAGTGCGGATCCTAGCAATCGGGATACTAAGGCTTTTCGTGTCCTGGACAGAATTGCCGGGATTACGCGAGGGCCTGGCTGCGTGATTTGTTTGTACGAGCAATTTTCGGCTATTGATAAAGACACTTTTGTCATTCCAGCCTGGATGGTGTAATAGACCGAGTATGACCCATGCCATCAGCCGTAGCGGAACCGTCCCCCGGTCGCCGACCGGGGGATACCACTCACCGGAGCGCGTCGGTAGGGGTTTCGAGCCCAGAACATAAACATCTCGGTGATACGTCCCCCATCGAAAATCGATGGGGGGGTCAGGGAGGCGGGCCCGTGCGCCCCAGGCGAATGGGCTGCGATAACCCCTACTGGCGCCTCCCCGTTTGGAGATTCACACCAGGCGTTCGCCGCCGCGCTTGAATCCTTTGAACAGATGACCTAATCTGGCCCGGATCACGAACCGCGTCGGTAACGTGTGACCTAATCAAGAGGGAGATGGCCATGGCGAAGAACTTTGCGGATTTGACTCTGGTCGACGTGCTGAAGGCTCTGCCGTACCTTGCCGATGCTCGGCCTGACCGGTACGTGTACAATCTGGACATCGAGAATCCTGACGCTCGCGTAGGCAGCGGCAAGATGTGGGTTTCGCTGGACAACGGGAAGGTCGAGTTCGGTGAAGGCCACAGCGAAGAAGCCGGCACCACGATGTTCCAGGTGCTTCAGGGCGGTCTGGACACTCTGATTGCCTTCCAGGCATACGGCATGAAGGCCGCTACCACGGCTATGCTGATGGGCTACGTCTTCACCGACAACATCAAGAAGGCCGAAGCCTGGTTCAAGATCCTCAAGATCGGCAAGGCCGAATTTGTGGAAGCCCTCGGCAAGGCGGGCATCGAAGTCTCCGGCACCGACCTGCCCATCTTCGGCGAACTGGGTCTGGAATAGTCCTTACTCTTTCTTCGAAATCCTGACATTCCAGCAAGCCACTTGATGCCCTTGGGCCACAGAGACCAACGGGGGAACGGGAAGTTGTGCACACGGCTTGCCGTGGGGGCAGCGTCCTGCGAAGGGACAAGAGTCGGGCAAGGCAGCGGACTCGACCTGGGGTTGCGAGCAGGCGTAAGGATCTCTCAACAATCGGGTATAGGGGTGTTTCGCTGCCTCCCAGGACTCAAACGAGTCAAAAACCTCGACCACGTGCCCGCCCAACAGCACCATGACCACGCCGCCCAGAATCTGCGCCTCGTCCAGTCGGTGCGTCACCCAAACCAGTCCTGGCTTCTCCGCATCACTTCCGGAAGCCGAGCCGTTCGCTGCCGCTGGCCCCTGCGCAAGTCTCCCCACCAAGCGCGTGATCTCGTTCCCCTGAACCGGATCCAGGTTGGCCGTGGCTTCGTCAGCCAGCAGCAATCCAACAGGTCGACACACAGCCCTGGCAATGCTGATTCGTTGGTTTTCTCCTCCGGATAACCGGCTGGGTAACGCGCCGTGGCGCTCCATGGGAATGCCCAGTTCCGCCAGCAATTCGGACGCTCTGGCTCGGGCGTTAGCCCAACGAATCCCGCCCAAAACCACCAGGGGCTCTGCCACGCTGTCCAGAACCGAGCGATTCGGAGGAAGAGACGCCCGAGGTTCCTGCATCACAACCCCAAGCCGGCGACGAAGTGCCATCATGGCTTTTGAACTTTCGAAAGGACGCACGCCAAGCACACACACGGTCCCCTGCGAAGGCCGGACCAAGCCTGCAAGAACCTTCAAGAACGTGCTCTTTCCAGCCCCACTCTCTCCAACCAGCACCAGACGCCCCGCAGCCAAAGTCAGGGTCACTTGGGTCAGCGCCGGGTACAACGCACCCGCAAAACGAACGGAGAGATCCTCCAACTGAAGCAACGGGCCCTTGGGAGTCAGCGCATTCATGAGCGCACCTCGTTTGACCCCTGGGGCGAATAGGTGGCTGCGGGGCAGAAGGCAACCGCCTGCCCCTTCTGCAGATGCAACACATACGCCTGTTCAAACCGCTGCAACGCGTCCCAATCGTGGGTAGCCACAATCACCGGAGACTCAACTCGCTGAAGCATCGACCAGACTCCCCGCCGCCTGCTCGGGTCGATTCCTGCGGTGGGTTCGTCCAGCAACAACAGGTCCGGTTCGGCGGCGCACAGGCCCGCAAGAAGCAATCGCTTCAACATCCCGCCCGATATCTGGTGGGGAAAGAGCGCCAGCGCCGAATCATCCAGCCCCAGTTCCGCCAGAAACTCAGCGTTCTTCTGCCTGAACCGGGAAGGCGACGGGGCCCCCATGGAGTCCGCGAGCTGAGCCCCAACCCTTCGATAGGGTGTAAACGCCTCGGACGCCTCTTGCACGCCCAGCAGAACCCGGCCTCTTCCCTCGCCGTGCTCTCCCGGTCCTTCGCCGGTGTGTGGCGTCAGGCAGACACGGCCTTGAACCCCGTGCGGAGACAGCCCGGCCAGTGCCGTCAGAAGAGTGCTCTTGCCCGCCCCCGAAGAACCGATAACCAGCAAGCGATACGGTGCAGGAAGTTGGAACTCCAGCGGCCCCAACAAACACGGCCCGTAGTGCACCGTCACACGGAAGTCCGCCACGTTCATGGCACCCTCCTTTTGACGGGGCTCTCGTGGCCCAGTGCGTCCGACAACACAAACAGGCACAACGTCAGCAACCCCAACAACAGGCCTGGCGCCAACAACAGCCTGGGATGGGCATCTTGCCAGGAAATGCCATCCGCAAGCAGCGTCCCCAGCGATGGGTAAGGAGGTTGAACCCCCAGCCCAAGGAACGATAGAAACGCCTCCTCCAAAACAAGCGAGGGCAACAGTAACGCTGCAAATGAAGCCAGCGGAAGCCGCAAGGCAGGCAAAAGATGCCATCCCAAAATGCGCCAGGTCGGAAACCCCATGGTCCGTACCGCCGTGATGTGCGCAGCGTGACGCAAAGAGGCCGCTTGCCCCCGAGCAAACCGCGCCAGCGAGAACCATTGCACCGCTCCCAACGCCGCCATCAGTACCATGGCCTGGGGAAGCGCCGATTCAGACGCGGGTTGCCCCAAAAACAAGTGGCGAGACAACATCGACGCCAGGATCACCAGAACCAGGAAGGGGATGGCTTGGGCTGCCTCCACACTGCGCAGGACCAGACCATCCACCCATCCGCCAAGATAGCCCGCTGCAATTCCGATACTTCCACCCAGCAGCAGAGCCACTAAAAGTGCCCCAAACCCCACCAGCAACGAAACCCTCAACCCATAAAAAAGCCTCACCAACAAGTCCCTTCCCAGGGCATCGGTCCCAAGCAGGTGCGAACGAGGTTCGGGCGCAATCGGCAGTTCATTGGAACTGACCACTCCATCGGCACACCCGGCCCTCACTTCGTTGCCGTCCGCCGACAACGGTGCCAGAGCCACTACGACCTCGTCGTGACTCACCCGACCATCCCGATCCCGGTCCATCGCTCCGCCCACGACTTGTTCCCCAAGCGCCGCCGAGCCATTCAAGACAACGGGCCCCACTGCCACTTCCCAATCGGCCAGCAAAACCCCATCCCCCGTCCGCTCAAGGATGAACCACTGGTCCCATAACCGCTGGGCCGTATGCTGCGTAAGATTCCATTCTGGAACCGTCCATCCGCCCGGACCCTCTTGGCACTGCAGCACTCCGTCTTGATCCACATCCAACAGTGGCATACGCACCGCCGTTCCCGACGCCGGCGTCGCCAGCGGCACAGACAACGTCCCCATGGGTCTCAGTGCTGCCTCAGAATCCACCTCCTGGTAAGAGAAACCCGCCACAGCCGACACCAGGTCTGCCCCAAGCGCCCCCATCACAAGAAGGCCCAAACCCGATAACGCTGCCCAGCGGCTCCACGCTACAGTCCGAGTCATGCGGCCCCTCCCTTCGAGTCCCCTCGCAGGCGAGGATCCAGCAGATAGTGCAGCGACTCAAAAAGCAGGTTCAGCGCTACCAAAAGAACCGTGTAGAAGAGAATTGCCCCACAAACCAACGGATAGTCGCGGGACAGGGCCCCCTGCACAAAACAGGCAGACAGCCCGGGCAACTCGAACATCCGTTCCACCACAAAAGAACCCGTCAGCAGTGCGGCCAAAGAGGGTCCCATGTATGAAAGCAGCGGCACCAGCGCTTCGGGCAGCACGTAGCGCCACCAGAATCGTCGTTGGGCAACCCCTCGACCCAACACAGCGGTGCCACGCGGCCCCTGCATCACCCCTTTGACCGACGAACGCACCAGCCGAAAATAGATGGCCCCGTACGCAAGCCCCAGACAAACCGTGGGCAGCACCCAGCCCCGCCATCCCTCGGAGACGCCCAGACGCAGGGGACTGCCGGGAACCAGTGCCCAGCGACGAAGCAACCCGCTGATCACCAACACAGATAGGCTGATGCATAATAAGCTGAGCAGACCCAAGATGCGCCCCAGCCAGCGCTTCCTTCCCAGGCCCGCCAGCAGGCCGCCGGCTACGCCCATGAGCAGTGCCAGAACGAAACCGGACGCCCCCAACAGAAGAGACACGGGGGCCGCATCTGCCAAGACCGCCCACACGGATCGCCCGGGCGCAAACACCAACGAATCCCCCAGATCACCCTGCAACACTCCCCCCAGCATGGCCATGTACTGGTGCCCAAGGGGCTCTCCAAGTCCGAATCGCTCATGCAGGTTGATTTGCGCCTGGGCAGAGAGGCGTTCGGCACCCGCAAAAGGCCCGCCTGGGGCCAGATGCATCAAAAAGAAGGTCACGGTGAAGACGACCCAAACAGAGACCACAGCCAGAACCAATCGACCCACAAAATGCCTGGCGGTGGGCCCGGTCAACAAGCGGCCCCAGTGGCGCAACCCCTTAAAATCGTTGGGCAGTCCGCTGGTTTCGCTCCCGCTCACTTCAGTTTCACCTCCACCACCGAGCGCTGCTGCAGACGGCCGATGAACTCGGCGAAGCCACGGTAGGCGTCCGGCAACACTCGGGTGGGCCCGGCGACGACCTCTTTGCGAATGAACACCTGGTCCTCATCCGCTTCGACCTCCAGGGACAGTTCCCCAAATGGCGAGACGATCCGTTCGGTTTGCAGATCGGTTCGAAGCGGCTCATCCCCTTTGGTCCGAACTTTGATCTCTAACTTCGTGGGGACCAGACCGGGGAAGGCCAGCGGTTGAGTTCGACCGGCCAATGCCGTCCATTCCAAGAGCGGTTTGGGCGGCATACCGATGCGCAGCAGGGCCGACTGCGGCCGATCCATCGTAAATTCCAGCCTAAGCGTGGTCTGCCCATCCTCCCGTTCTATTGCCTGCTTCCGCACAACGGCCGTGGCCAGAAAGTGGCGAAGATACGCTGCCACATTGGCTTCCTTCTCTTCGGGCAGGGCATCTTGTACTCGGGCCAGCATGTTCACCCCCGCCAGCCCCGTGGCCGACAGCAGCAACGTCCCCCTGATCTGCCCATCTTCTTCCAAGGTTACCTCAAGCCGAGCCTCCTGACGTTCGCCAGAGGCTTGCTTCGGCACTTCGACGGTCAGCCGAGCGTCCAGCGGCCGCAGCAGCAACCCCTTACGGCCAAGCCACTCGGGTGGCAATGTCTGGGCATCCACTCCATCGGCTGAAGGGAACAGCCAGTACTTGTGGCCCTGGTGACCCAGCATGATCGCAATACCCCGAAAGGCACTCCATGATGGACTTCCCCAGTTCACATCAGGCAGGCCCGCTGCGTTGACCACCATCGGCCACGCATCAAATCCGGCCGCCAGCAACGTGCACCACGTGGCCAGGCCCAAACTGCCGCTTCGCTTCTCCCAAATATCCGGTACATCCCGGGCATCCCAGGAACTGCCGTCATCGGTAATACTGGCCGCTACCTCACGAACCAACCCCAACGGGTCGTTTGAGGGCCGCACCAGACTTTCGAGTGCCGTCTGGTTGCAGTGTGCCAAAAGCCTGTCCGCCATAGCGTCGCGCAGAAGCGGCCACGTCAAACAGCGGGAGCGCAACTGCACCGTCTCCAGCCCGTCCAGAGGATGGGACGCGGCAGGCTCTAACGGGATGGGCGGAATTTGGTCCATCCGAAACTCGACGGTTCCCGGCGACAACTCACGAACTCCCACTTGGGACGAGACCTCCCACTCCCAATGCTGGACGTCGTCCAGCCGAACGACCATGCGGGCTTGGAAGATGGGCATGCTGCGATTGCCAAACGTGTAAACCCCTGGCAGATGGCAGGCCCCGGCAGTGAATTCCGGAGGAACCTCCCGAATCGTTCTCATCACCAGAAAATCGCCGGGCGCCAGAGTCTTGAACGACAAAGAATCACTGTTTCCAACCTGGGAAGGCGCCGCCGGAATCCACGTGCCGTCGGGTTTGACCACGCCCGCCAGAAGGCGCTCTCGGCCACTCTCCAACGAGATCTCTCCAATGGCTTCCACGGCCGTCGGGGAGGTCAAATGCAGAATCGCGGTTTCGACGGAACTCATCCAACCGCAGCCTCCCACCAAAACCACCGTCTCTTCCAACACCATGACCTGGGGACTCTCGGGAGCGAACTGGCTGGCCTGATATCGCTGAATGACCTGGAAGGGGTCTTCGGTCAACTCGAC
>CAYTWV010000199.1:0-7776 GCA_964442235.1 uncultured Myxococcales bacterium
GAGTGCCAGATGTACTGAACCGGTTTTGGCAAGGACTAAAGGCGTTGACTTGACTTACACTGTGGCCGCCAGGCAGCGTCTGCGGTGCAGGCCAAATTCAACCCATCGCAGTCGCTCAGTATCCCGGCATTTCGACCTTCGGCGGGAGCACTGCAAATCCCAACGAACCCAAACTTGTTCCAGCGGTGCCCGACCCACCGCCTGGTTTTTCCCACACGCTCCAGTGTCACCAGCAACGAGGGTTTCCCGTCACGGGGCACCAAAACAAACGAATCCAGCACAGCGCTCATGCCACTGCCGCGCCAGATGGGCGGCAGGGTGCCGACCTTTAAGCCATACACATGCAGGCGTAGCGGGGCATCCAATCGAGGTCTCCAATTGACCAGCAAGTCGGGCTCGGAATCGTCATCCAATGGCGCCACGGCATACTGAACGACGCCAGAGAGCAGCGCCAACGGGGTTGTCCCCGAACAGAGCAGCAACGTGTCCTTGGATTCGACCAGGTGCCGTCCCTGAGCCACCACCACCCCGTTCTTAGAACAGAGCCCACGAGCGTCGTCGGCCTGGGCGGTGGAGAGGGGCGAACTGGGAGAGGGTTCCTTGGGGCCGCCAGGACCTTGCGCAGGGAGCTGCGCCCCGGAATCCGCTTCAGACGCGGGGGCCTGGAGTGGCTGGGGAGGCGGCAAAGTGCGCCCTATCTGGACTGTGACGTAGGCCAGCGTGGGAATCGTGACATGCAGGGCCAAAGGGGCCGGAACGGCCGAGAGAAGAAACCATAACAACGAGGTAAGGACCATAACAAATCCACCTCAAGTACTCTAACTCGGCCACCCTAAGAGCGGATGAACTATGCGATTTTGCCGGAAAGAACGAAGGCAATAATCAGCACGTAAATGACCAGAGATTCAATAAGGGCCAGACCCAGAATCATGGGGGCCATCAGTTTGCCGGAGGCCGCCGGATTCCTGGCGATACCTTCCAGCGCTGCCGCGGCCGCCTTGCCCTGAGCCAAAGCACCGCCGAACGCCGCAAGGGCAATTCCGAAGCCCGCTGCCAAAGCCAGGTACACCTTAACGGTGAACTCATTGTCGGCAGCAGCGCCGGCCTGCTGAGCCATGGCGGCGAAGGGCACCAGAACGCTGGTAAGGGCGAACACAGAAAGACCCGCAAACATTCTCTTGAACATGGACATTCGCACTCTCCTTTTCGACCTAGTGATGGCCTTCCTCGTGTTCCACAGCAAGGCCAATATAAACAATCGACAACAGCGAAAACACAAGTGTCTGGACGATGGCCACGATCAGGCCAAGCGCCATAATAGGCAGCGGAACCAGAAGGATTCCGAAGCCAAGGAAGATGAACAGCACTTTGTGGTCACCCATGATGTTGCCCATAAGACGCATGGCAAGGCTACATGGACGGACCAAGTGACTAATCATTTCGATTACAAACATAAGAGCCATAAGAGGCAGAGCATACCATTTCACCACGGGCCCCAGGAAGTGTTTCAAATAGGCGGGGCCATGCGAGCGGAAGCCGTAGTAGTGGGTCGCCAGGAAGACCACCACACCCAGGGCCAGCGTCGTGTTGAGAGAATCCGTAGGCGGAACAAAGCCCGGAATCATGCCAAGCAGGTTCGACGTCAGGATGAAGACGGCCAGCGTTCCGATCAGCGGGAAGTACCGAATGGCGTTTTCGCGCCCCATGACACCTTCCATGAGCGACAACACCGCCTCGGAGATGACCTCGAGCAAACTGAGCGGCGTGAGTTTGGCGTCGGGGACCATGGGGGTCTCGCGTTTCAGCCGCCGCGAGATCGCAAATCCCAGGCCGATAAGAATGACCGTCACCAGGGCCGCCATGAACATATGGGAGACCCGATTGGGTTCTTCATGTCCGATGTAGGTTGGCTGATCCTGAATCAACGAGTGGACATTTTGGACAAGACCGGGGAAGAACTGAAGCAGCAGCGACCAATGTTCGCCGGACAACGCTTCCCATTTCTCCTCGTCCCCACCCACATGACCCTGCCAGGAGGGAATGGCAAAGGAAGCCCCAATGAGGGCCACCGCCGCTACCGCCAGGATGATTTTGGCACCTTTACTCATCAAACCTGCTCCTTACTCGCCTGGAGCCCATACACGACGGAGGCGTACAATACAGCAACCACCAGCGTCGAGAAACCCAGAATCGCACCCAACGGGCTTAATCCCCCAACATTCAGCATCAGGTAGACCGCAGCGACCAGCACGGGGAACTTCAAACCCAGCATGACGCTGACCACCACCCTGTGCCGTTTCTCGCCATCAAAGAGCCGTTTTACGATATAGCCCAGCAGCGCAAAATCTGCCAGTGCTACTATGCTGGAAATCGCCACGGCGAGGCCCAATTCGGCTCCGGCAAACCCCCAAGAGCCCATCGTTACCCCCAACGCCAGGACCGCTTGTACGATCAAGGTGCTACGTAGAATCCCCGTCACCTTCAGACTGCCTCTCTAACCTTTTGAGCGTTCGATAGAGACTAAGGAACGCTGTCGCCGAGCCAATCAGAACCCCGCCAATCATTCCGAACGGAGCCCAGGCCATCTGTTCGTCCACCCAGGAGCCCAGCCAATAGCCTACGGCCACGGCCAGCCCCATCTCCAATCCTACGGCCGAATAGGAGTAGGCGGAGCGGATCTGGCGGCCATAGCCTTTCCATTTTTCCACAGTCACCCCCACCCCGACCCAACCGAGGTCGTGGAACCTTGCGAATACCCCACTCCAACGGCAAGGTCAAGCGGTGCTGCAGCGTGCAAATTGACTAGAGTTGACGATCGGCCTGTTTCGAGTGTTAATGTTCAGGCCGCCAGGGACCGCACCGGTCCTGCCTGGCCAAGCCTTGGAGGATACCTTGAACGATCTCCTGAGTGCCGTATCGAAGGGTTTTGAGTCCCTTCCCTTGCCTTCGAATCTTAAAGAAAGCGCCCTGGCCAATATTCGTTCCTGGACATGCGATGAGCGCTTTGCCCCCTATGTGCCCTCTATCGAGAGCATGGTGAAGCGGGGCGACTTCAATTTACTGCTGGACTCGTTCTACCGAATGATCCCGTTCGGGACCGGCGGTCGGCGAGGCTCCGTGGGCGTGGGCCCCAACCGCATCAACCCATACACGCTGGCCACATCGGTGGAGGGCCACTGCCGGTTCCTGCGAACTCGTTTTCCGGGTCAGCCTCTTCAGGTGGTTGCGGCCTGCGATACCCGAGTGTTCCTCGATCTGCGGGATTTGTACGACAAGTCCACCTTGGGGCCGCTCATGGGCCTTAGTTCCAGGGACCTTTGCCGGCTGGCCGCAGAGGTGTACGCGGCCAATGACGTGACGGTCTGGATGCTGGATCCCCAAGAAGACAGCTACCTCTCCACCCCCGAGCTTTCCTTCCACATTTACAACCTGGGCACCCAGGGCGGGCTAAACATCTCAGCCTCGCACAATCCGCCCGACGACAACGGAAGCAAGTTCTACAACGGGGCGGGGGGCCAGGAAGTGCCTCCGTTTGACGAGGAACTGGTGCAGGTCGTATCGGAAGTGGCCGATGCGCGCCGCCAACCCTTCGAAGATGCCGTTGCCCAGGGGAAAATTCGTTTCCTGTCGGCCCACCAGCGGCGAGCCTATATCCAAGAGAATCTGTCGCTGACACTGGACCCGAAGCTGCGAAGCGCCTCCATTGCGTTCAGTCCCCTGCACGGCGTAGGCATCACCTCGGCATACCCGGTCCTTAAAGAGGCCGGTTTTAAGGTCGTCCTGGACCCGAATCAGGCGACCTTTGATGGTTCGTTCCCCAACGTGCCCTTCCGAATTCCCAACCCCGAAGTCCCCTCGGCCATGGAATCGGTCATCACCACGGCCAAAGCCCACGGCTGCGACATGGCCCTGGCTACGGACCCCGACGCCGATCGGCTGGGGCTTGCCGTTCCCGATTCCGCCGGGAACTGGCGCTGCCTGACGGGCAACCAAATCGGGCTGCTGCTGGCCTGGTATGTGTTGAAGCAGAGAAAGGCGCAGGGAACGCTGTCGCCCTCCAGTTATGTCATCAAGACCGAAGTGACCACCAACGCCCTGGAGCGACTGGCTTCCTCGTTTGGCGTTCGCTGCATCGGCCATCTGCTGGTGGGATTCAAGTACATCGGCGACGTGCTGGACCAGGTGGCCCGCAACGGCGTCTGGCAGGACTTCCACGCTTCGGAAACCGACTTCGTGATGGGCATGGAAGAAAGCCACGGCTTACTGGTTTCTCCACGAATCCGCGACAAGGATGCAGCCAATGGTGCGCTGCTGATCGGTGAATTGGCTTCGGAGTGCCGGGCCCAGGGCCACACCCTGTGGGACGTACTGCTGCAGATCTATAAAGAATTCGGGTTCTTCGGAACGGCCTTGCGCTCCATGATCATGGAAGGTGCCATGGGCCTGCAGAACATCCGCCGAATCCAGGACGATCTGCGCAGCAATCCGCCCGAGCGAATTGCTGGCTTCAAAGTGGTTCAGGTCTTTGACCGACTGGACGAAAAGGGCGTCTTTGGCCCCATCAAAAGCGAGACGGACCGGGCATCCCGCGATGTGCTGGTATTCCATCTGGACAATGGCGTTCGCCTGATCTTGCGCCCCTCGGGCACCGAACCCAAAAACAAGGTCTATGCCGAATCCGCCGGCAAGCCGCTGGGAGCCCAAACCAGCGACGCCGTGCTGGAGCAGGAGATGACCCGCGTAACGCAGGAGCTGAAGGAGCTGCTGGCCCAATTTGAAGTGGAACTGCTGCAGAGAATTGGCGTGACGTTCCCCCTTTGGGCCACCGCCATCTCCGATGGATTGTCCGTGGACCGAAAACAGGTCTTTGTTCAGACTCACGAAGGCCAGATCAAGGCGCTTTGTGGTGTGGCTATGACAGCAGACCAGCTTGAAGCTACGGCGGAAAAGGTGCTGGCCATGACCTCGATGTGTGGTCCCCTGCCCATGCTCCGAGAAGGACTTGTGAAGATGGCCGCATCTTGGCCGCAGCCGCACAAAGAGAACTTCCTGGCGTTGCTTCCGACTGTCGAGCGCCTGTCGGCGTCTCGCCCCCAATAGTCCGGATTTTTTCGTTGGCTAGCTTCGTACCAATCGGCGTCTCGAACCCCGCTGGAGTCTCGGGCGCCAGGGTGTCTATGCCACGACCGTCACGGGCGATTGAGAATCTCGGCCCCGGCCGCCTTAATACATCGAACGGGTATGTTTCTGTGGCCTATTCTTGGCTTGTCTTTGCCCACTCCCTAACGGTCGTGGCACTGATTCTGGTTGCACCGCCCGCACTGGCGTGGACTCCCGACCCCACCATGTTTGCGAATTCGGACACTGCGACCAACCTTCACCGGGTTCCCGAGGACGGCGGGCAGCGAATTCAGGCGTTGTTGCGCCCCCTTGAACTGGATTCTGAGATCACCCCCGGAACACGGTTGCAGGGCATCACCCTGGAACGATTCTGGATCGAACTTCAGCTCCAGTCCGACGGCACCGCCAGTTCGGTCTATTTGCTTGCCCCGGGCACGATCCAAAATCCCAATGTGCAGACGCCCTCGTTCCAGATCGCCACGGATGGAGTGGTGCCCCCCGAAGCCTTGGCCAAGATCGTGAGCGTGTTGAAACACAACGACACGGGAAAATTCTGGCCCCGGAGCAGTTCCGAGTACTCACGGACCAAGCCGCGGGAGATGACGTCCCAAGGCAAAGCCCATCAAGGGGATGTGGAGTTCGGCGCCATGGAAAAGGCCGACGTCTCCCATCTTTGGGGAGACCTTCTGGCGTCGCTATTTGTGATTTTAAGTTTGTTGGCCGCCCCGGGTATTTGGCGTGCATGCAAGGAGTTGAACCGTTGGGACTGGCTTGCGGCGCTGCTTGTGTTTGTTTTGGCGGCCGCGTGGCGATGGGCCTATGCGGGCATGGGCGAGGCTGTGCCCGAATTGGTTTGGGAACCTCAGGCCGTTTTGCCGCCCAGTTTACGAAATTGGGTCTGGTTCACGCTTAGTCGATTTACCGAGGTAACGCCGGCCAGCGTCTCGGCCTGGAACATGGTCCTGGGAAGCATGACTGCGCCACTTTGTGGGTTGGGAATGCGGCTGATCCTGGGCAAAGGTGGGTGGGGCGCCATGATGGCAGGGCTGTTTGTGGCCTGCTGGCCTCTGCACATTCGTTTGAGCGGCACTCCCTCGCTGTTTGTGGGCTTCGCACTGCTGTCGGCGGCCTGGGTGGTCGGCTCGGTCCTGTATGCCCGCAGCGGGTCGGTATGGGTGCACCTTTGGGCGGTGTTGCTGGCTTGGTCCGCTCTGTTTTGCCGGCCTGAGGCCCCACTGGTTTTGCTTCCCCTTCTGCCCATCCCCTGGATGATGACTTCATCCAAACACTGGTTCAGGCCAGCGCACTGGATTCCGCAGTTGCTGCTGGTGGTTGGCCTGGTGACGGCCTTGGCCAGCACTGGGGAGACCACGGGGACGCCGGATCCCTATTTGCCCGTCTCTTTTGCGCTGGGGTCGTGGCTGGCGTATTTGGGCATCTGGGTATTTTCGTATGCCCTGACGCCCCTTCCCGTGTTGGTTTTCTGGGCCGCAGCCATTGCAGCAAGACCCTGGCGAGGCCCCTATAGATTTCACTATTGGACCTTGGCAATAGCCCTGTTTACGGTTTGGGCCGTCTATTCTTCCGGTGAGTGTCCGGACCCCCTAGCCACGGGCCGCACCACCCTGGTCTTCCTGGTCCCACTGGTAGGATTGGCGGGTTTGGGTGCCGAGTTCCTGAGCAACACGTTGGGACGAAGAGCGAATCTGGTCCTGGGAATATCTCTTGCGGCGCTGGTTTTTGCCCCCCTGTGGCATTGGAGCCAGATAGCTCGAAATGTTCCCTTTCATCTGGTGCTGGATTTCCTGTTATGATGCCGTCTTGGAGTGGTTCCGGTGAACTGAATTTGGCGGAACCCATGGGAGTTGCCGGTGAGGAATAAACGACGAATCTGGCTGATTGCCGCCCTGCTGGTCTTTCTTTGCGCCGGGTGCAAGGACGAAATAGACAACTCGTTGGCCCCTCCACCCGAGGATCTGGTGGTACAGCCCCAAAAGCCCGTGGCCCCCAAAGCGCCTACCTCACGCCCGGCCCCGTCCCTGCGACTGCGAGTCTATCCGGACATGGCCGTGCCGGGCCGGCAGTTGGTGGTGCAGGCCGAGGTCGGTTCCATCATCTCCGCCGACCCTGTCGGTCTGACGTTCGAGGCCACCAACGACCCCTGCGAGGGCGAGATGGTCCAGGATGGCGACAAGTTGATCTACAACGTCCCCAAAAACTGCCGAGGCAGCAAGATCGAACTCACCGCCATTGTCACAGGCGACTTTGGCGAGGTTCGCAAGTCGGTGTCCTTGGAAATCAAAGGGGCAACGTCCTCGGATTCAGTGGTCCTGCGCAGCCCGCTTCCCTGGGAAAAGGTGGTCTCCCCGGTCTTGGCCCGCTGGGATCGAACGCTGTACCAGAACAGAAAAGAGACACTTACCTTCAAAGTGAAGCTGCAGAATTCCCGACTCTTTGACACACCACTGATAGACCCCAAAACGCTGGTGGAGTTGGACCTGCCGCCCTCTCCGGAAAGTGTCATCGTCAAAGCACTGACCTCGGGCGGAACCGAAGAGAACCTGACGTTGAAGGTCCTGGAGCGCAAGGCCCCGTTCTTCCCCCCTTGGGCCAAGATCATCCATGACTGCCGGGGCACGTTCGGCCAGATTCCCG
>CAYTWV010000200.1:0-2381 GCA_964442235.1 uncultured Myxococcales bacterium
CCCCCGGCATCGGGCCGTCGGCCCGATGCCACCCCCCAACGTGCCGTTGGGGGGTGGCTGTCTCCGCAAGGTGGTCAAGTAGCGCGTCGGTGAGAGACTAACCCCCTTTAGGGGGTGCCACGACGGAGCACCGCAGGTGCGACGTCTGGCGGGGGCGGGCCCGTCACGCCGAAGCCTTGGCGAAGGCGGGATGGGCCGCGGTCACCCCCATGTGGGCGCGTCGTAAGGCTGTCGGCCTAAAACGCCAGTATGGAAAACGCGCCCTCGCGTGCGAACGTGTGTTGCGCTAACCATCTGTTTTCGGTTATGATTCGACGGTTTCAGACATTTGCAGGCTCGCCGGATGGGGCTCATCCGACAAAATGTCTGCTAAAGATGAGGGCAATACGATGAAGCACTGGTTCTTGGCTCTTTCCCTTTCCCTTCTGCTGCCGACTTGGGCTTCGGCTCAACCGACTCCCGCTCCGACCGACCCCAAAGCCGCAGTTGAGGGAACCGACCCCGCCGAGAAGCCCGCCGAAACGAAAGAGACCCGGCGTCCCTATACCTCGACCCAGTTCGACATGGAGAACATGTCCGACATGGAGTTCGAGCAGTACGGCAAGATGGCCAAGATTCGTGAAGACAGCGTCCGCAAGCTGAAGGACCTTGTCGAGTCGGCTCCCAACCATCCCGCCATCGCCGATCTTTATTACCGGATCGCCGAGTATATCACCGAGAACGTTCGATATGCGCTGGCCGTGCAGGCTCGGGCCTACCGCCAGGCCGTCCGGGACTTCGAGTCCGGCGCCATCAAGGAAGAGCCCGTTGCACCCGTCAAGGACTACTCCGAGACGCTGGCGTACTACGAGAAGATCCTGGTCGAACACAAGGACTATCCCAAGGCCGAAGACGTGCTGTACTACCTGGGCCGCAATGGTCTGGAGACCGGTCGCTCCAAAGGCGACGACAACCTCTCCGAGCAGTCCATCAAGTACCTGGATAAACTGGCCGAGCTTTTCCCCCAGTCAAAACACATCCCCAGCGGCGCGTTGATGTCCGCCGAATACTTCTTCGCCAAGAACAAGCTGGCTGAGGCTCTGGCGTATTACAAGAAAGTGGTCGACAACTACAAGACCGACGGTTCTTATCTGTATTCGCTCTACAAGCTTGGCTGGGTTTATTACAACTACCAGCAGCACGAGCAGACCCTGGCCGCTTTCGAAGAAGTGATCACCAAACTGCGTGAGCAGGGCAAGTTGGACGACACGCTGCGCAAGATGACGATCCAGGATTACCTGATCACCACCAGCGAAGCCGGCTTGGGGTGGGCCAGGGCCAAAGACTATCTGAAGGCCGAACTGGGCGACCAGGCAATGCATCAGTTGCTTTATGAACTGGGCCAGTTGATGGTCACCAATTCGTTCAATGACGATGCCGTGGCGATTTTCCAGTACTTCATTGCGCTGGACCCGCTGGCCGTTGAGTGCGTCGACTACTGGAACCGCCTTCTGGACGTCTTCCGCTACAACTTCTCGTTTGCTCAGACCGAAGCCAAGGTGCTTGAGCTTCAGGCTTTCTTCAAGGCCGATGCGGCCTGGTTCCAGAAGAATGCCTCGAACAACGATAGCAAACTTGCTGCCGAGGACTTGTTGGTCAAATGGGATTTGTCTCTGGCCGAGTTCTATCTGGAAGAGGGCCTCTATTTCAACAAGGGTGACGTGGCCTTCCAAACGGCCATCGTGCGATTCAAAGACATCTTGGACAAGGGCGCCAAGGGCCGTCTGGAGCAGGCCTGGGCCGGTATCCTGGTGGGCTATATGGGCCTGGTCCGTTCGGAATCCAAAGGCCGGGTCATCTACATCTCCGAGAACGTTCTTGGACCGACCTATCCCGAAGAATACAAGCTGCCCCGCAAGGCGTTGGTGACCCCCATGGGCGCCTCGGAAGCCGCCTATGTCGAAGCCCTCGAGAAATATCTCGCCCTGGATAAGATGTCGGGACAGAAGCCCGCCTTGAAGCCCATGGCTACCGTAGACATGAAGGCCATGGCGTTGTACACCGGCTCTCTGGTCTATTACATGCGCGGCAAGTTCCAAGAGTCTCTGGCTCTGCTGGACAAACTGATTGCGCACAACGTAAAGACCGACTACATGCGGCCCGCCACGGACCTCATCTTCCAGACCTCTGCCCGCACGGGCGATTGGGCCGGCCTGCAGCGCCGCATGAAGACCTTGATGGACAACGGTGGCGAGTTTATCGATGCCGTTCAGGTGACCGATTTCCTTTGCCAGGGCATGATCTCCGAGGGTCTGGCGCTGGCTGACACCAAGGCTTTTGCCGATGCCACGTCCAAACTGGGTCTGGCCGCCGATACGTGCAAAGAGAATCAGGATCGAGGC
>CAYTWV010000200.1:2391-5776 GCA_964442235.1 uncultured Myxococcales bacterium
CGGATGCGCTGTATCAGCTTGGTCAGGTAGCCGAGAAGGCCGGGTTCTTTGATCAGGCCCGCAAAGCCTACGAACGTCTTCAGAAGGACTATCCTGCCTCGAAGATGAAGGGCATGGCCAAGCGCCGTTTCGACGCCATTAAGAACAAATAGTTTGCCCCGCCCCCGCCGTTGACGTCCCCCCCCTTTGGAGGGTGAACATGACCTCTCGATTCTTCCCCCTGATTCTGTTGGTTCTGGTTGGATGTGACTCGGGCAGCGGGTCTTCGGCCCCCGCCGACACCAGCACCGCTACTGACCAAACAGGGAACGACACAGCGGCGAACCCTGACGGGGTAACACCTGTCGATGTCACCGAGACTCAAGGCAGTGATGTCCTGACGGGCCTCCCGGATCCGGTTTCGCCGCTTCCCACGCTGGACAACGGCACCTACACGTGGACCGATGGGACCAACAAGATCACCTTCACCCATCGTGACGGTATGGTCCTGGTTTTGGAGTCGTCGTTTGGGTGTGTGGGGGACACCGGCTGCAAGATCAAGCAGGACTTTGCCCCGTTGACGTGCAATGCAGCGTACACCAAGGGCTATACGGCCATCGTGGAAGGCGGCATGTTTACGG
Source organism: uncultured Myxococcales bacterium (assembly GCA_964442235.1). Taxonomy (GTDB): domain Bacteria; phylum Myxococcota_A; class UBA9042; order CAIXZC01; family CAIXZC01; genus CAYTWV01. Next base: position 3,012 of record CAYTWV010000200.1, read on the forward strand.
TCACGGGACTGAAGGGCACCGACATTCTTACAGGTAGCATTCAGGCCAAAGATGCAATCGCGCTGCGGTATGAAGTGCGTCCTTCGGTAAGTTGCTGCACAAAAGAGTTCTACTTTGAAGCCAAGTGGAAGCTGAAGCAGGACTGTGAAGATTTTACCACATTGGATTGTGACCCCTACACCGACACAAACTGCGAAGCCGGGTTCAATTGCATCTTTGGGGCCTTGGACAAACCGGTCTGCCTTTTTGCCGGCGAGCGCAAAATCAACGAAAAGTGCGTGAACCAGACGGTCTGCTCCGACGGCCATTGTGTTGCCCTGGAGGGAATGTCCGAAAGCCGCTGCCTCAAGTACTGCAAGACCGACGAGGATTGTGGCTGGAACATCCAGTGCATTGGTTTCTCGGGCAAGAAGTACAAGGTGTGCAGCTTGCCCGCCAGCGAGTTCGAGACCTGCAACATCCTGACACAGACCTGCACCAAGCCGGGCGAGGCCTGCTACTACGCCGCCTCTACCGTGTTCCAGCCCATCTGCCTGACGCAGGGAACCGGCGTACAGGGCGATGCCTGCACCAGTTCAACTCAGTGCGCCAAGGGCTTCGACTGCATCGCTCAGAAGGAGTGCATGAAAATCTGCGACACGACGGGCGCCGGTACCAAGTGTGACTCTCCGTTTACTCCGTGCCCGGACCATTTCCCCAGCCAGAATGCCGGATATTGCCCCGAGTAACGCATTGCAGGCCCATCCGCCGCTTTTGGCTTGAATCCAGACCCATTGGGAATACAATGCGCCCGATTGTTCGTGCGGGGCGTAGCGCAGTCTGGTAGCGCACCAGTTTTGGGTACTGGTTGTCGCTGGTTCGAATCCAGTCGCCCCGACTCTTACTTCTTGCTTCCAGTTGTCCCCACATGCAGGCGGGCCCTCCGTTGGGTTCTCCGCACCCCGAGGTGCCCATGAGTTCCACTACTGACTTTCCCCCCGCTGCCGACGCCGAGTTGATCCAACGCAAACGCGCCCACCTGCAGGCGTGCCTGGATGCCTCGGTGGAGTGTCCCGATCGTGCTTGGGAGATGTGGCAGTTGCGGCCCGAGTGTTTTCCCGAACTCGCCTTGGACCAGGTCAATTTAAGGCGTGAATTCCTGGGCCATTCGTTGTCCTTCCCCTTCCTTATCGGTGCGATGACCGGGGGTGGGGGGGCCTTGTGGAACCGTCAACTTGCTCAGGTGGCGCAGTCCCAGGGCGTGGGTCTGTCTCTTGGCAGCATGCGGGCCGCCGTGGTCAATCCCGGTTTGGCCGACGAGTTTGATGTAAAGAGCCTGGCGCCCGATGTCCCCGTGCTTGGCAATGTGGGCGTCTGGGAGCTTCGACAGGCCTCGTTTGTGGAAGCCCTGTTGGAACTGTCCCATCGTTTGTCCCTGGATGCCCTGGTCGTCCATGTGAATCCCGCCCAGGAACTGGTTCAGTCTGCCGGCGAGAGAGATTTCAACGGGGCCCTGGATGCCCTGGAGGCCTTTGTCCAGGCCAGTCCCGTGCCGGTGTTGCTGAAAGAAGTTGGGATGGGGCTTAGCACCCGTCACCTGCCCAGGCTGATGAACGTCGGTTTGTACGCCCTGGATATGGCCGGCAAAGGGGGCACCCACTTTGTGCGTGTGGAAGCGACCCGAGCACCTGCGGATTCCCTGGAAGCCCTTCACGCCCAAGTGCTTTCCAACTGGGGCCGGTCGACCCCCGATGTCCTGGTGGAATGGAGCCGGGCCATGCGGGTGATGCCCGTGATGGGGACCGCACCCCTCCTGATTGCTTCCGGCGGCGTGCGAAACTCGTTGCAGATGGCCACGGCCTTTGCCTTGGGGGCCGACCTGGTCTCTGCTGCCCGACCCCTTTGGGTGGCGCTTCATCAGTCTGGGGCGCAAGCCGTGGAAACGTGGCTTAAGGACCGCCGCAACCAGCTTCGGGCGGTTTGTCTGCTTTGCGGGGCGCAGACTCCGGCGGCCCTTCGGGGATTGGCTCAGCCGGCGACCTCAACTGCCCCCATGCCGCAGGGGCCCACTTCCGTGGGGGCCTGACGAATTCCTGGTGACGCAGCGCGTCTTTATGAGTACCCTTACCTGCCTTCTCAAAGGAGAGGGTCATGACACCTTCAGCACTGATTTTTGATTTGGATGGAACCTTGGCCGACACCATGCCCGCACACTTCCAGGCGTGGCAGACGGTAGCCCCCAAGTACGGCCTGGTTTTCCCCGAGGAAGTCTTCTATTCGTTGGGGGGATGGCCCACCCGGGATATCCTTCGGAAGCTCTCTTCGGAGCAGGGAATCACACTGGACATTGATGCGGTTACCGCAGAGAAGGAGCAGTTGTTCCTCTCGTTCCTGGGGAATGTGAAGCGCATCGAGCCCGTGGTGGCCATTGCACTGGCCAACAAAGGGGTTTTGCCCATGGCCGTGGCCACCGGAAGCAGGCGCCACCAGGCGGACCCCGTGCTGAGGCAGATCGGGCTTCACGGGTTTTTTGATTTTGTACTGTGTGCAGAAGATTGTCCCACCCACAAACCCGACCCGGGCCTATTCTTGCTGGCAGCGTCTCGTTTGGGTGTTCCCCCGGAATCCTGCCTGGTTTACGAGGATACGGATCCCGGCGTCACCGCTGCCAAACTGGCCGGCATGGCTTGGGTGGATGTGCGCACGCTGCGAACTGCCCAGTTGTCCCAGGCCGCCCTAAGCCATTTAAGGTAAGACGGATCCTCGAACTCTGAGCAGTCTTGGAC
>CAYTWV010000200.1:5786-7775 GCA_964442235.1 uncultured Myxococcales bacterium
GCCGCCCTAGGCCATTTAAGGTAACGCCGGATCATCGAACTCTGGCCAGTCCTGGACTAGCCCTTTTTCCCGGACCGATCCCACACAATTCGCATGGGTTCTCCGTCGGGAGTGCAGTTGTAGGCGCTGAAGTCCGTGATGCCCTCGGCCGCCAGAACCTCTTCGTCCAGCAGCACTTTGCCGGTCTGGAACTTGGGGTCCTTGGTGACCACGGCCCAGGTCGCATCCGCCAGAATCTCGGGCTTGCGCCACATCTTGGGGCCGCCCAGGCCAAAATGGATGGTCGCCATGCTCTCGACCAACGTCACGGGCCAAAGCGAATGGACCGCGATATTGTCACGGGCTACCTCTTTGGAGAGCCCCATTGTCAACATCGTCATGCCATACTTCGAAATAAAATAACCAACCTTTCCGGGCAATACATCGAATTCGATCGGCGGAGACATGTTAATAATATGTCCCCACTTGTTCTTTTTCATATAAGGGAGGACTGCCCGAGCCGCCAGGAAACTGGCCCTGACATTCACACCCATCATCAGATCAAAACGCTTGGCCGGGGTCTCCGAGACGGGGAACCACCAGAGTGCTCCAGCGTTGTTGATGAGGATGTCCACTCGGCCGAAGGCCTCGGCTGCTTTCGCCACCATGTTCTCGATGGCAGCTTCGTCTCGGACATCGGTCTGCACGGGCAGGGCACGGCCTCCCAACGCCCTGACCTCTTCGGCCACCGTCACGATGCTGCCTGGTACGTCATCCTTCTCGTCCAGTGTCTTGGCGGCCAGGACCACAGCGACGCCCTCGGAGGCCAGTTTTAGAGCAATGGAACGGCCGATTCCTCGGCTGGCTCCGGTGATAATTGCGACTCGCCCTTCCATGGACATGACCCACCTCACATATGTTCGTGCGCAACAATAGGAGTCTCTCTCTTGGATTTCAAAGGGGTGGCGAGGATTTCAAGCGCCGGCCGAAAACCACCGGGTCACGTAGCTCCGTGCCTCGGCCCAGCGTTGGAAAAAGGCCAGGTGCCCGCACGGCAGTTCCACGGGCGGGGCGATGCCCCAAGCTTCGCAAAACTCCCGGACCGTATCCATGCGGCAAACGGCGTCTTGAGCGCCGGCAAGCACATGGACCCGCTGGGGCTGTGTTCGCGGATGAAGGCGGCGTCTGCCCGCGTGGATTGCGTCAAAGCCCTTCTGGATCAGACTGAAGACCTCGGAGGTGCGGGCGATGTCGGACTTATTTGCCGCGGGCCACAACTGGTGTTGGAAGTCCGTTGCCGGAATCAGCAGCGCTGCCCCATCCAATGGCGTTCGGCTGGTCGCCAGAGCACCCACCAGTCCGCCCAACGACGCCCCGGTCAGGTAGATTCGTTCATATCCAACGGCCCTAAGCGACTTCACGAGCGCCAGCGTTTCGACTTCCCCCTGCATCACAGCCAGGATCATGCCTGCGGCCCCGGTGCCCACAAGGGGTCCGCCAGAGGGCCAGATCGTTGTGTTTCGTGGCCCGTGCCATGGGGCCCAGGGGGCAAACACATCGCTGCCGCGGTCACGCAGAAAGCGGGTCAAAACCCGCATGGCTACCAAATCCCCCGAGAAGCCCGGATGCAGGGCAATAACGGCGCTGCGAGGGGGCGTAACTCCTTCGGAATTGGCCTGCCACATCGCTCCAATCACTGGGTTCTGGTCGTTTCCCGGCCAAGGCGACGGGAGGCGAAACTCCCGTTCGTGATGGTCTCCTATGAGGCCCAGCGCTATTTCGCAGGCGTCGACTTCCAGCGGCCAGTTCGCCAGCGCCGATTGAAGCTGGGCAAGTCCTTCGGCCGTTTCCTCAACTGCCGGCACCAACTGGTTCAGCGTCGTAATGGCATCCAGGTCTTCGGGGGCCAAGGCGGTACAGTCGCGGTCGTTTGACTGGTCATACGTCATCTGGCTCTCCGTCTCTTGAGCACCTCTGTCTTACCACCAGGCAGTCCTCTGAAGCAATGGG
>CAYTWV010000201.1:0-7723 GCA_964442235.1 uncultured Myxococcales bacterium
GGGGCGGGATTGGGAGTTGGTTCGATACAACACGGCCATCTGGCGATGTGACATGCCTTCGGAACGGTGTTTTCGGATCAGCCCGGCCACCTTCATGGCCTCGTCACTCTCCGAATCGGTCTGCGCCACCCGAATGGGCTCACCTGTAACATTCTCGGTCCACAACTTCTTGGGCCTTCGACGCTTGTTGCGATGGATGACCGAATGGGCCGCCGCCAGAATGTTGTTTGTGGAGCGATAGTTCTGCTCCATACGGACGATTTGTGCGCCGGGAAAAGCCTTTTCGAACTCCAGCATGTTTTCGATTCGGGCCCCGCGCCATCCGTAAATGGACTGGTCGTCGTCCCCCACTGCGCACAGATGTTTGTGAGGTCCAACCAGCAACTTCAGCAACTCAAGCTGAGTGGCGTTGGTGTCCTGCATCTCGTCCACAATCACGTACCGGAACCGCCGATTGTAGGCCTGACGAACGTCGTCGTGCTGCCGTAGCAGCGTTTCGGTCCGCTCCAACAGGTCTGTGAAGTCCATCATGTTTAGCGCACGTTTTTTGGCATCGTAGGCGACCAGAATCCGCAGCACCTCTTGTCGCCAGGCCCGCTGCGCTGGTTCCATGACTTGCCCCGCCCACGCTTCGGGCGTCAATCGACGATTCTGCATCCAATCGGACATGCTGTGCACCCGGGCGGGCGGGAAGGTGGTCTTGTCGTCCAACCCCAAGTCCCGAATCACATGGCGCATAAGCACCTTGCCGTCGTCGGTGTCCAGAATCCCGAACGACGACGTGAACCCAAGCTTGTCCGCATTCTGCCTGAGGATACGGGCACATACCGAGTGGAAGGTCCCCACTTCAACCCCGGATCCCGGAATGCCAACCAGCTTCACCACCCGGTTCTTCATCTCTTGGGCCGCCTTGTTGGTAAAGGTGACCGCAAGAATCTCGTGGGGCAGGTACCCCTCTTCGGAAAGCAGCCAGGCGATCTTGTACGTGACGGCCCGGGTCTTGCCCGAACCCGCCCCCGCAAGGACCAGCATGGCGCCCTCGCAGAACGTCACCACACGCCGCTGCTCATCGTTCAACTGGGCCAGAAGTTCGGTGGGCGAAAGTCGCATACTCACTCCACGGTCACGCTCTTGGCCAGATTTCGGGGCTGGTCAACGTCGGTCCCCTTCAAATCGGCCACATGGTACGCCAACAACTGAAGCGGAAGAATCGTCAGGAACGGATGGGCCAGATCGCTGCACTTGGGCACATACAGGACATCGTCGGCGATGGCCGCAACCCGCGTGTCTCCTTCGATGGCCACGGCGATGACCGGACCGCCTCGAGAGCGAATCTCCTCGATGTTCGACAGGGTCTTCTCATAAGAGGCCCCCTGCGGCACGATAAATACGCTGGGAACGTCCTCATCCACCAGGGCGATGGGACCGTGTTTCATCTCGCCCGCGGCAAACCCCTCGGCGTGGATGTATGAAAGCTCTTTAAGCTTCAAGGCGCCCTCCAGAGCGATGGGGTACGACAGCCCACGCCCCAGATACAGCATGCTGCGACATCCCATGTACTTCCTGGCCACGTCCCGAATGTGACCGCCCTGCAGCAGCGCCAACTCCATGTCCGTGGGGATTTCGGCTACCTGCCGCAGCAACTCGTACGCTGCCGTTGCCGATACCTGGTTGCGGCATTCGGCCATCCAGGCCGCCAGCAGATAAAACGCACCCATTTGGCACACAAAGGCCTTGGTGGAAGCCACTCCGATTTCGGGTCCCGCGTGGGTGTACAACACCGCATCCGCCAGGCGAGCAATACTGGAATCCACCGCATTACAGATGGCCAGAACCGAGGCGCCTCGGGATTTGGCCTCCTGGGCCCCAGCAAGGGTGTCCGCAGTCTCGCCGGACTGAGACACCACAATGACCAGATGCCTGGAATCCACCAGGGGTTCCCGGTAGCGGAACTCCGAGGCAACCTCTACGTCACACGGTACCCTGGCCAGTTTCTCCAGAATCGTCTTGCCCACCAGACCCGCATGGTACGACGTGCCACACGCCACCACACACACTCGCTCGATGCCCCGGGCCATGGCCTCATTCAGCGGCGCCAACTCCTCCATGTGTACTTGGCCCGTATGAAGGTCCATTCGGGGCCGCAAGGTATCCGACAGCGCACGGGGCTGCTCGTGGATCTCTTTAAGCATGAAGTGTTTGAAGCCGCCCTTTTCGGCCATGGCCGGCGTCCAACTGACCTGGCGGGACTCTCGCCACACGCTCTGACCCGTCGCAAGGGAGCGAATTTCGGCGCCCCCCGCATGAATCCACGCCACATCCCCATCTTCCAAAAACAGGAATCGGCGGGTCTGAGCCAGCAATGCAGGCACGTCCGAGGCGACAAAGGCCTCGCCCTCTCCCAATCCGACAATCAGCGGCGACATGCGTTTGGCCGCCACAAAACCGTTGGGCACGTTTTTGTGCAGAATCGCCACGGCAAACGACCCTTCCAGCCGCTTCAACGCAGCGTGCGCTGCCTGGACCAAAGGCAAGCCCCGTTCACATTCGTCTTGAACCAGATGGGCCAGAATTTCGCTGTCAGTCTGCGACGAGAACAGATGCCCCTGCTCCAGCAACTCTTGCTTCAGCTCCCGGTAATTCTCGATGATCCCGTTATGAACCACCACCACGTCCCGATAGCGGTGAGGGTGGGCATTTTCCTCCGACGGCCGGCCGTGAGTGGCCCAACGAGTGTGGCCGATGCCCAGCGAACCAGGCATTGGAGACGCCCTTAACAACGCTTCAAGAGCCGACAACTTTCCGGCAGCACGGATAAGGTGCAAATCCCCCTCAAAGACCGTTGCCAGACCCGCAGAATCGTAGCCTCGGTACTCCAGTCGCTTCAGCCCTTCCAGCAGCACGCCAGCGCAGTCCCGACTGCCAATCATTCCCACGATTCCGCACATCACAACCTCCTGAAACTGAATTTCACCAGCGCCATCAAAGGGCTGGCCCGGTACATCCGAACCAGGGGTACACCACACTCCGGCGCATCCCCGGAACAGCCGATGCCGAAGCTTACTTCTTCATTCGATCCCGTTTCGCCGCAGCGTACCCCTCTTTGTGACTCTGTTCGGTACGGCTTAGGGCCAGCGCCCCGGCCGGAACATCCCGAGTGACCGTAGTCCCCGCTCCAACCACGGCATCCTTGCCCACTCGCACCGGAGCCACCAATTGGGTATCGCTGCCGATGAATACGCCATCTTCAAGTATCGTGGGGTACTTCTTGTATCCATCGTAGTTGCACGTTATGGTGCCGGCCCCGATGTTCACCTTGTCCCCAATGGTGGCATCGCCCAGGTACGTCAGGTGGCTGGCCTTGCTGCCTTTGCCCAGCACCGTCTTTTTGGTTTCCACAAAGTTGCCGACCTTGGCATCTTCCATCAACACCGTGCCCGCCCGCGTGTGGGCAAATGGCCCCACGTGAACCCGCTCTCTAAGGTCTGACCCTTCCAACATGCAATAGGGCAGAACCTCGACGTGATCCGCAAGAAGTGTGTCCACCAACACACTGCCCACATCCACCAGGCATCCGCTTCCCACTTCGGTGCGGCCACGCAAACAAACTCCTGCCGCCAAAGTGGTGTCGGGGCCCACTGTGACCCCGAAGTCCACGTCTACGGACTCGGGATGCGCCATGCCCACACCTTGAATCATCAACTCTCGGTTGCGCCGAGCCCTAAGCACCGACAGAACCTCGGCAAACTCCGCCCGGTTGTTGATGCCCGACACGTCCGCCGGACTCTTGGCTTCAACCACCTCCACCCGACACGACGCGGCCACGGCCGAAACCAGGTCCGTCAGCAGGAACTCTCGCTGCTTGGAACTGAGCGAAACCCCCGACAGAAAGTCCTTCAAGGTGGAATACGCTACCGCATAAACGCCCACATTGATCAGGTCGATGCCTTCCTGGCCCGGTTCCAGCTCTTTGTGTTCCCGAATTTCGGCCAGCGCCCCGTTCGAATCGTTGATCAATCGGCCATACCCCGTGGGGTCTTTCATGCGACAGGCCACAAGTGCCAGCCGGGTCCCCGTCTTGGAGTACCGGTCCACCAACTCTTCGGTCAGGCTGATGGGCATGGCCGGAATGTCCCCGTTCAAAATCAGGACGTGGTCCGCTTCGCCATCGGCCAGGGCCGAAATCCCACACCGCACCGCATCGGCCGTGCCCTTGGGGGATTCCTGTACCACAAAACGCAGACGCTCTACGTTGACCCAACGACTTAAGACCTGCTTCGTCTGCTCCAGAAACTCGCCGCAGACCACCACCACGGGCCCGTCGGCCACCTTCAACGCCGCTTCCACGGAAAACGCCACCATGGGTTTCCCCAGCATGGGCATCAGCACCTTGGGAATCGGTGACTTCATCCGTACACCTTTGCCCGCTGCCATGATGATTGCGCTGAAGCGATTTCGGTTCATTTCGGTCTCCTTCCTGTCAAATCAAAGAGGGCCGGCCGTCGCCCAGTTGAATCGGGCTTTCGAAACGACCCTTCAAATACTCTCTCGCTTTGCCACACGCCTCGACTACGCCCAAACCGTGGGCAAGATACGCCGTGATGGCAGCGGACAACACACACCCCGTGCCATGAGGCGAAACACCCGGAACCCGCGGCGCCCGAAAATACCGGTACTCGCGGCCGTCAAACAGCACATCCACGACTTCGGTTTCTCCCGCAATGTGGCCTCCCTTGGCCAACACATACGGCACGCCCGTGTCCCATAACGCCCTTGCGGCCCGCTCGGCCCCAGCCACGTTGCGCACACTCACCCCCGTCAACGCCTCCAGTTCCATGGCGTTGGCCGTCACCAGATAGGTCGTTGAAAGCAACTCCGACAGCGCCCGAATCCCCTCGCCATCCAACAGGTCTGCTCCCAACGAGGCCTTCATTACCGGATCCACCACCAACGCTCGAATGCCGCGTCGGGCCATCACCTGCGCCACAACCCGAACCTGCGGCGCCCCACCCAAGGCCCCCGTCTTGGCGGCCCGCACCGGCGCATCGGCCAGCAGCGCTTCCAACTGTGCTTCAAGGATGTCGGGATCCACCGCGTGACACGAGGTGACCCCAAGGCTGTTCTGGACCGTCAAAGTCCCCGCCACGGCCATTCCGTAACACCCCAACTGCCCAAACACCTTCACGTCCGCAAGCAGCCCGGCCCCGCCGCTTCCGTCCAAACCTGCTACCGTCAGTGCAATGGGTTGCTGGCTCTTTTCCATTCCATCCCCTCAATCCGGAATCCAAAGCACGAAGGTGGTCCCTTCCCCTGGCTCCGAGGTCACTCTCGCTTCGCCTGCATGCTCTTGCAACACCTGCTGGACCAGCGTCAACCCAAGCCCCGTACCTGTCTTCTTGGTCGAAAAAAACGGCTCGAACACCCGGCCTACGACCTCGGCGGGAATCCCCGGCCCCGTATCCCTGATCTGCATCAGAATGCCGGCACCGTCCCGCCAAGACCTTACCGAAATGCTGCGGGCGCCCTTCTCCTGTCCATGCAAGGCTTCAATGGCGTTCTTCAGCAGGTTCGCCACGGCATGTCGAATCAAATTCGGGTCCACATGCACCCGCATGGGGCGCTCCAACTGCATCTCTACGTCAATACCCTTACGCCGCGCTTCTTCGGAATAGAAGGTCACGATGTCCGTAAGCACAACACTGATGTCCACCCACTCTTTGTCCACACGTGGGAACTTGGCGAACTTCAGGTAGTAGTCCGTAATTTCACGAAGCCGGTCGATTTCTTTGTTGATGGCAGCAATCGCCGTTCGCATCGCCTCTCCGCCCGCGGGAGGGGCCTGCTCCTCCAACAACTCCTCCAGTAACTCCAACTTCAGGCCCATGGCGTTGAGCGGATTGCGAATTTCGTGGGCGATTTGAGTCGACATCTTGCCAATGGTCGAGAAGCGGTCTGCCTTGACCAACTCTCGGGCCTGGCTCTTGATCATCTCCTCCCGCTCCTTCAGCCGCTGGGCCATCGATTTCAGGTCCGCCGCCAGATCGCGGATCTCGTCTGACCCCCGAATCTCCAGAGGCTGATTGTAGTCCCCCACGCTGACCTTCTGCGCAAAGCTTCGAAGACTTCGCAACGGCCGAAACCAGACTACCAGCAACAAGGCCGTGGCCGCAGCCACAAGCAGGGCGATTCCGGCCAGAACCAGGGCCATTCGAAACGCCCGCCCTTCCCGGTCTTCCACCCCGGACCAGACCCCGTCCACCGCAGCGTCAAACGCCGCTTCCAATGGAACGACCCTGTCACGCAACGTCTCCAACTGAATTTGAAGTTCCGCCCGAAGCGGGCTCTCTCGCCAGGCATCCAGCGTTCCACCCGCCGTCAGGCTGGCCCGAAAGGCCAACAACGTCTGGTCCAACACTTCGCCGGGAACGGCTTCGGGGGATTCGCCCTGTTTCCCCTCTTCCAGAAGCCGCTGCACATCGTCGTACAGCGCCCCGAAGCGGGAGCGGGCCATGGGGTCCAACCCCTCGCCCTCCTGCAAATTCGCCAGATTCTGGGCAATACCCTCCAGGGTCTTGTAGGGCTTCCAGGCCCCCATGCTGTGCGTCAGCCACCAGATCTCCTGCACCGTCCCCTTCTGCAACACGCCCACGGCCCCGGACGTGTCCCGAACGAGCCGCTGTAATTTGCCCCACGAGGGAAACACCTCGGAACGAAGCACCACCACTTCCCGGCGCATGCTCTCCATGGCACCCAGGCTGTATACCGCCACAGCGGCCAGCAGCCCCCAAACCACAAAATAGGCCAGGAATACCCTGGTCCCCAACGAAATGCGCATGGTTAGTTGCCGGTCCCGGCGTCCATGAGGAACGTCTGCGGCAGAGCAGATGAGGCGGTCATCGATGCGAAGAGACCCAAGGAACCCGTGGTGTCCTCGTCCTTCGGTGGTTTCTTCTCTTTTTTCTCACCGGGTTTGCGGTGTTTATGCTTCTTCTTGTCCTTCTTCTTGTCTTTCTTCTTGTCCTTCTTTTTGTCCTTCTTCTTGTCCACGACCTTCTTCTTGTCGCTCTTCTTGGCCTGAGCGGCCTCGTCCTTGGTCGCCTTCGGGTTGGAGTCGTCCTCTCCGACGGCGTCAGAGGCCGCGGCCACCGGGGTTCCCTCGGAGAACTTGGCTACCCCTCTTCCCCCCTGAAACTCAAACACAAGACCGCCCGAACCCTTTCCAAGCATGCCCGGGCCCGACAACTCGTTCAGGGATTGAACCCGGACCTTGGCGTCCTCTTCCTTGGCAAAGGCGTGGACCCCCGAATGCATGTCGTACACAGGCAGGGCTTCCACACGGCGGAAGGTAAGTTTCTTCTTCTCGGTGTCCCAGACCATTTCGACCTTGGCCAGAATTCCGAAATCCCGTTTGGGCCGAAATTCGGCAGCACCCATGTTGCGGGCCCCACGCATGGAGAAGTTGCCCAATCCGAAAAAGATCAACCCGCCTTTGTAGAACTCGATCCCCTGAGGAACGTGGGCGTGATGGCCCAGCACAATGTCCACTCCGTATTTGTCGATGGCCTCTCTGGCTACCCGAAACTGCACCGCTGCCGGCTTGGAAACCGTCTCCTCGCCCGCGTGCATGGACAAAATCCGCACGTCGGCGTCGGCCGCTTTCAGCTTCTCAAGGGCCAACGTCGCATTGTGCACAGATGCCACACCATAACTGTTCTTCCCCGCT
>CAYTWV010000202.1:0-7650 GCA_964442235.1 uncultured Myxococcales bacterium
GATTGTCAATGGGGAAGTGGCGGCTGCCCCTTCCCCAAACCCCAACCCCGCCGGGGATTGCCACGCCGTCGCTTCACCCCCGGCATCACCCCCGCCTTGACACACAACACCCGGTCAGTAATGTGTCCCTCTGACTCAGGCAGGCTGAGGCTTGTGGCCAGGGTTAGTGCCGGTGTTTGATTGAACTGTAGGCGAGCCCCGGTTGGGTTGGTGATAGGAGTTCTGGATGAATCGTAAGTTGTTTTCAACAGGGGCGTTGGGGCTTATGGCTCAGCCAGTTCAGGCGATGATGGCCCTGCTTGTGGCGCTAGGTGTTTCCGGCTGTCCCAGTGGTCAGGGGCCCGGAACAGACCCCGCCGACGGAAGCGACCTGGCCGATTTGGCGTCGGCCGAAAATGTCGTGGGCCCGCAGGACCTGAACGCAGAGGTTCAGAACGACGGGACTTCCGACGGCCAGGCCCAGGACACGGCCGCAGATTTGGCCCAGGATGCTGGCCAGGACAACCAGTCCGACGAGGTGGGAACACCGGTTGACCCGCTGGAATCGTTCTTCAGCCTGGAGGCTGTCCACTCCATCAAGCTGTCCGTGGATGCTGCCGGAGTGGCCTCTTTGCTGGCCCAACCCAAGGTTTATGTGCGCGGCTCGGTTTGGGTCGACGACCAATTCTATAACGAAGTGGGCGTGCGCCTGAAGGGCAGCATGGGCTCGTTTGTGCCGCTGGACGAACAGCAGGCATGGGGCCGAACGCCCGGGAAATCGGCGTTTATCATCGACTTCAACCGGTATGTTAAGGGCCAGGACCACCTGGGCCTGAAGAAACTCACCGTCAACAACATGGCGCAGGACCCGTCGGGCATCCACCAGTACCTGGGATACAGCCTGTTTCGAGAGGGTGGGGTGCCCGCCAGTCGCTCGGGCTTCGCTACGGTCTCTTTTAATGAAAACAAGAAGGGGCTGTACGCCCTGGTGGAGACCCCCGACAACGAAGAGTTCCTGGAACGCTGGTTCACATCGGACAAAGGGAATCTTTACGAAGGCAGTAGTTCGGATCTGACCGCCGACGAATACGCTGCGTTTGACCAGGACCGGGGAGACGACACCAGTAAAGAGGACCTGCGCCTGCTTTCAGAGGCCCTGGATGCGGCCCCAGTTGGCGATGGGGCCTATGACGTGCTGGCGGCCTCGTTGGACCTGGACGAGTACTTGACGTATGCCGCAACAGAGATTTATTTGTCGCATTGGGATGGTTATGCGTGGAATACCAATAACTATATTATTTATCATGACGTCCAGGGGGCCCGCTGGGCCTTTGTGCCTTGGGGCATCGACCAGTTGTTCGACGAGGCTGAAATCATGGGCCCGTATCACGGCTTGATGAAGTCCCCGGGGCCCTCGTGGCAGACACCTGCGCGGGGTTTCGATTCGATGCTTCAAGGGGGCAGGGTCCAAGAGGTTTGTTATTTGTCGCCCAAGTGCCGGGCGAAATTGGGGCAGGCCTATCGAGAGGTCATCGACCGAGCCTCGGGCATGGGTTTGGCGCAGATGGCCCAAGAGGCCCGGCAACTGGTGGAACCCCTGATTCTGGAAGAGACCACGGCGTATGGCGACCCCAATGCCACGCTGGCCGCATTGGATAAGGTGCAGCTTTTCATCCAGAACCGCCCAGCCGAGCTTGAGAAGTGGCTTCCGTGCCTGGATGGGGCCGTGGTGGATGGCGATGGCGATACCTTTGATGGTTGTGTTTCGGATTGCAACGATGTGGCCCCGGCCACGCACCCTGGTGCTGCCGAACTGTGCAATCTGGCAGACGACGATTGTGACGGCGTGCTGGACAACAACCCCGAGTGCCCCGAGTGTTACGATCTGGTCCTTGCCAGCGGCACCTACTCGATGTGTTTCCACCCGGCCACATGGCAGGTGGCCCGGGAACGTTGCCAGGAACGGGGGCAGGAGTTGGCCTCGATTCACGACGAGAACACCAACATGGTTCTGCCGTGGAACCTGCTGGAGAAGACCGGCTATTCCGAAAGCTGGATTGGCCTGAATGATGTGGAATCCGAGGGGAACTTCACCTGGACCGATGGCTCGGCGCTGGACTATGACTACCGAATTGTGCCTTTGCCCCCCGAGTGGGCCGAGTACCTGGACTGCGTCGCCTATACCGTAATCCTGGGCTGGTTGCCGCTGGTCTGCTGGGACGAACGGGCCTTCATCTGCAAAACTCCGTAGTCAGCGCTGCCCTGGATGTCGTGGAAGCGGGCGCTATTGGCGGTAGACCTTCAGAATCACCACGGTGGTCATGGGGACCTGGCCCTCGAATTCGCCCTTGGGGCCTGTGGGGATGGCCACAATTTTGTCGACCACGTCCATGCCTTCGATAACTTTGCCAAAGGCCGTGTAGCCCCAACCCTTTTCGCTTTCGCCCGAGTAGTCCAGTCGGCGGTTGTCAGCCACATTGATATAGAACTGTGAGGTGGCGCTGTCCCGGACTTCGGTGCGGGCCATGGCCAGTGTGCCCCGCAGGTTCGAAAGGCCTGTTGTGGATTCGTTGGGAATCTCGGGAAGGGTGGGCTTTTCCACCAGATCGGCCGTCAGTCCGCCCCCCTGAATCACAAAGCCGGGCACAACTCGGTGGAAGATGGTACCGGGATAGAATCCGTCGTCCACATACTTCAGGAAGTTCTCGACGCTGATCTTGCACTTTTCGGGATAGAGTTCGACCTTGATGGTCCCCATGCTGGTTTCGATGACCACCACCGGGCGGTCGCCCACGGCCTGGCCCTGACTGCCGGTTTCCGAGGTCACATCGGGGGTGCCACTGCAAGCTGACGCCACAATAAGAAAAGCCGAAAGAAGGATTTGTTTCACGTACGCGACCTCCTTGAAGGGCCGTCCGAGGCGCAATTCGCCTGCCGGAAAAGGCGGTTCAAGGGCCGATTAGGCACCGACGGCCGCACAAAATCAACCTTCAGGGTTGTGGGAACAGCTCTTTCTGATTTGCCAACAGCCAGGCGCAGTCTCGGTTCGGGGGGATTCGAACGGCCACAAAGCGGCTCCGCTGAGGGTCCGGGTCCGTCTTGGACGTGGGTGGGTTGGAAGCCAGAATCTCGTTGTCCGAGTCGATGACGTTCTGGTCCTGGGTCCAATCCATCAGCCCTTCGATTCGGTCGGTACCCACAAAGGTCCCGTCCAGCGCTCGCAGGTTTCGTTGGGCCAGATACGCGGCACCGTCCAGAACTCCGGTGATGAATACGGTCATGCCGGGATGCCCGTCGCCATCCTGGTCAAACAGCCTGGAATCGTCGGCCGACGTGGGAAGGGCTTCATTAAGGGGGTCACTCAGCACCACGCCATACAATTCCGGGGTAAGGTCCATGGTGAAACGGTACGTCCCCTCTTGGTCCTGTACGGTTCCGGTCTTGTCCATTATCGGCACGGAGTTAATGAAAGAATCCGGCACAATGGTGGTAGCCAAATCGGTGTCGGAAACCAGCGTAAGGTCACAAAGCTCCTGGCGCATCGTCAGATTCTGACCGGTCTGCACCACTTCCCAGCGCATGATGGCTACCCCAAGTGTCCGAGCCTCTCCCAACACCGGAACCTGAGTGACACTTGCACCCACTTCCCACTCGGCCCAGGTGCCGGTCATGTCGTAGGTGCCGGAACCGTCGGTTTCGATTCGGTCCAACGGCCCGATAGTCTCGCCCCCACGCCAATCCGCTTCGGTGAAATCGCTGGAATCGGCGGAGAGATCCTGGGGCTGACCGGACATATCGGCTTGCCCCTGACCGCTTTCACACGAAACAAGCGCCACCGCAGCCAGAACCACCAGGTTCATGCGAAGCCCTTTCGGCATCAAGAGACCTCGACCTGCTCTTTTCATCTTTTGCTCCTGCTTACAGCTCCACGGACAGACTGACTGCGGCACCAACCAGCCAGCCTTCGCTGCTGAATCCGGGGTAACCGGGGTTGTTGGTTTGCAGGCCCGCCGATGACGGGATGTCGACTCCCGAGCTCACGTCCACAGAGTCCGGAAACTCATCAAATACCGGGTTTGTTGCATCCGGAGTTTTGCTCACCGACTGCGACAGCAAATGGTGCACCTGCGCCTGAAGCCCCAGCGTCCAGTTGCGCCCGGCCAGAGGGACCTTGAGTTGCCACCCCAGCGACGCACCCAAACGGGGGTTGTCCACATAGTTGCTTCGCCCTGTCTGCTCGGGAATCGGGCTTGGAGTATAGGCCAGATCCAGTCCCAACACGTGGGCACCCAGTTCAACTCGGCCCCCAAGTGCTGCCGAAAGCGTATCGTGAAACGGATCCTGGGGAGCTTCGTTGTGGCGATTCCGATAGGTGGACCAGCGAGCGTATTGGCCCGTCGCCGCCACGCCCCAACCCAACCCATCAGACTGTGGGCTTGCGTAGGCCAGGCCCAGCCCAATACGTAGCGGCTCGTACCCGCTGGAAAACTCGAAACGCTGAGTCAACGAGTTCTTCCCGTCTGAATAGGGATAGTTCCACATCTGCACCTCGGTACCTCCTTCCATAGAGGACCAAGAGGGCAAATAGAGGGTTGAAGAGATAGATAATTCCGGAATAGGTCGAAGGGTTAATGCAACATGGGGGACAAACAGAACATCCACTTTGAACCGGGTCTGAATGAAGGCGGTTTCCTGGTATGTGGCATCCTGGATATAGACGTCGGTGATGGCCCGGCTGGCCGTGCTCATCGTCAGACCCAAGCCCACGTCCAGCCACGAAAAGACTCTTCCCCCCAGCCCAAGACTCAGTGCACTGCCCAACAACCGGTCACCCAGTAGTTCAAACTGCAGCGAGTTTGAGAAGAACTGCTCCCGTTCGTCGGGAAAGCCAGAGGCCTGCTGCATGGGGCTGCCGGCCGGAAGCATCGCATGAAGGCCCAAAACAAGTCGCTTGGGCCAAAGAACCAGCGTTCCTCCCAGTTCCAGATACCCGGCGTTGGAGTCCGGGTCCAACCAGCCCCGCTCGTGGCGAAGGGAATCCGTGGGAAGTGGCCTGTAAGCCAGACGGGCATCGCCTCCGTCGGGAAGTCGAATGCGTGCGTTGTAGATGTCCGACGAAATGTCCAGCGAATCAGCTCTTGAAGCCAGACCGATAGAGAGAAACTGGCCCAGATACAGAAACGACACTCCCGCCGTATCTGTTTGCTGGTCGACCAGAAGGGCCGGATTCAAGTATGTCGCAGCCGAACCGCCCATCCAGGCCCTGGATGTTAGCGGGTTGGATACCGACGGCGAGCCGAACATCTCCAACAAGGGGTGTGTATGGCCAATTGCCGCACTTGCGCATACCGTCCAAACCAGCAGAATTCCGCTCACAATCGCCCGGATCGTAGTCTTCTTCATCCGGCACCGCCTTTCGCCATATAACCGCTACGATAGATTAGAAGTTTCGCCGACCAGCACCAACGGCCCGAAGTTAGTGTGTGGTTCGGCCCGTTTCAAGGCCATACAACCTACAGGCAGGGGCTGTTGGCCAAGCGACATGTGTTCTCGGGCCGCAGTTG
This sequence comes from uncultured Myxococcales bacterium, assembly GCA_964442235.1. GTDB lineage: Bacteria > Myxococcota_A > UBA9042 > CAIXZC01 > CAIXZC01 > CAYTWV01. The sequence goes on from CAYTWV010000202.1 coordinate 5,544, forward strand.
TTCTTTGCCGCCTCACCCGCCGGAACTGCGCAATCGCTAAAGCTTGACTCTTCAGCGGCTCTACTCCACACTGAGTTTGCATCTAGCGTCGAAAATTGTGTTGGGGTGAACGATTTCCGTTCGCATCAATACCCATCTTTAACGAAATGCGAAAACGCTAAGGAGTTAATTCATGGGAGACAAAGGCGGAAAGAAAGGAAAGGATAAGGATCAAAAACAGAAGATAACCAAGCAAAAGCAAGACGAGCAGAAGAAGCAGGACAAGCAGAAGAAGGCGCCCATCGTTTAGCCGGAACCGGGCACAGGTAAGGGTGACCGCAGCCCATCCGACTGCGCTTCGCTTCGTCGCACGGGCCCGCCCCCTTCCGTCCCCCGGTCGCCGACCGGGGGATACCACTCACCGAAGCGCGTCGGTTGGGTTTTCGAGCCCTGAACATTAGCATCTCGGCGATACGTCCCCCGCAGCGCCCCGAAAAATCGAGTGCCGTCCAGTAACCGTTTTCGGCCGGCTGGCTCACAATGGACATGAAGAAGAACGCACTCATCATCGGGGGAGGATTTGCCGGGCTGGAAGCGGCGATTCTCCTTAATAAGGCTGGGTTGGACGTGACGCTGGTGTCGGACCGTCCTTACCTGTTCATCTATCCCACTTCGATCTGGGTCGCAACGGGCGAACGCAGCATTGAGCGGGTCAAGTTGGACCTGCACGATGTCTCCAGGCGCCACGGATTTGCCTTTGTACACGGCGCGGTCCAAACGATTCGTGGGGCGGATAAGGTCGTGCGGGTTAACGACCAGGAGTATGGCGCTGACGTCCTGATGGTCGCCATCGGTGGGAAGCCTTTGTCGATGCCAGGTATCGAACACACCCACGGCATTTCCGGTCCTCCCGAGGGTGTCGTCGGTCTGCATCAGGCCTTGCAGGAACTGATTGCCAAAGGTCAGGGGCGAATCGCCATGGGATTTGGAGGCAACCCCAAAGACCCTTCGGCGGCCCGTGGCGGCCCGGTATTCGAGTTGATGTTTAACGTGGATCACCTGTTACGAAAGCGGGGGATTCGGGATCAATTTGAGCTGACCTTCTTTGCCCCGATGCCCAGTCCCGGCGAACGCATGGGCGTCAAAGCAGTCGAGGCTATCCAGAAGACCTTTGACAGGCTTGGGATCAAGAAGCGGTTTGGGACCAAGATTGCGGGTTTTGACCCGTCCAGCGCGGTCCGGTTCGAAGACGGGACCCTGCTGGAAAGTGACGTGACGGTCTTTGTCCCCGGCCACTCCGGGCATCCGGTATTGGCGTCGTCGGACTTGCCGTTGAATGCGGCGGGGTTTGTGAAGATTGACGAAGGCTGTGCAGTCCCGGGATTTCCTGGCGTTTATGCTATCGGGGACGCTGCCGAATTGTCAGGCCCCGACTGGCGGGCCAAACAGGGCCACATGGCAGAAATTATGGCTCGAGTGGCGTCGGAAAACGCCGTCGCCGAACTGGAAGAACGCGCCGAACGAACCAGCTATATCCCCCATGTTTCGATCATCTGCCTGATGGACATGGGCAACGGTGCGGCCTATGTACGCCGGGATACGACGGGCGAGAAGATGGTCCCATTGCCCGTCGTGGGGCATTGGATGAAGAAGGGCTGGGGGGCCTATTACAAGATGTCCAAGAAGAAACAGTGCCCTCGCCTGCCTGGGATGTGATCAGCTAAACAGGTCCGCTCTGACCGTCGATCATCCCGTTGGGCTGCGTTGGCCTTTGGTCGGAGTGCTCAGCGTGCCAAGCACGCCTCCGCCCGGCCCGAGCGAAGTCGAGGGGCTTCCGCCCTGCAAGCCGCCTTGCCCAGCGGGCCCTCGCCGGCCCTATCGAACCTGTTTTGGCAAGGGCTCAATGCAATAGTGTTTAGTACGAATCGACTCTGGTTGCCGCCGTGTTTTATGGGGTGACTTGGTGTGTCTGTGCCACGACCCCTCGACGGCGCTCGGGCCGGGCCGTGAGGGGCCGTTGAATAAGTCCGGACGTGGGCATCAGGTAGTGTACTAATCAGTGCCACGACCGTAAGGGAGTGGGTAACAGCACGTCCACAATAACTCACAAATCCGCATGTTATGCGCA
>CAYTWV010000203.1:0-7607 GCA_964442235.1 uncultured Myxococcales bacterium
AACGGTTGCGAAGCTGGGCCTCGCTTTTAGAGTTGTCCAGTGCCGCGGCGAACAGTGAGCGGGCCTCTTCGACGTTGCCGATTCCCCCGGCCGTACGTGCCTGAACCATACGTAACGCCCAAGCGTCCCGGTCGCCTCGCACCAGACCGTCAAAGGCGCCAAGAATCGCCTCGGCCTCGGCCCATGCCTGCAATTCATCCCGTTTGGGATCGGCGCTTAGGATGGCTTTGGTGACTCGAGTTTGAGTCAGTTGACCTTCCGAAGCCAGTTCCGCAATCCTGGCCGAAAATTCGGCGGATGCGTCGGCCGAAAGTCCCGGCACCAACGCCTTGGCCTGGTCCTTCAGCGAGGCACTTACGGCCTCGGGGGCCGCCAACTCTTTGAATGGGATGGGCGTGACCATGGCCTCAAGCAGAATGGACTCGGGGTCCACCGAGAAGGGCGAAGTGATTCCAAAGCCGCCCTCGCTGCTGGGGTCCAAGGCTCTGGATGCCTCTACGATTCGGGCGATGGGGCCCGCCAGATCCGCTTCTTTGCTTTCGGCCTGTCGTGCGACGTGGCTGTCCATCAACTCCCACAAGTCGCCCTTCAAGTCCCGAAGCAGCCACGGGTTGGAGGCCAATTCGGGGTCAAGCAAGGCAGTGATGCGCCCCACCGTCCGGTCCACCAAAGCCGATTGCACCTGCTCTTCGTACAGCCGCAACATGGACAGGGCCGTATCTTTCACGGACTCTACGTCCTCTTCCACGGTCTCGGGTTTCAGCGAGGCCTTCAGGGCGCCAAAAACAGTCTCCTGGTTGACCACTCCGTTGACGGTCTTGGTCAGTTCCGCCTCCAACTTGCGCTTTTCCTGCTCGTCAGAAACCGTGATCAGGCTCTCGTCACCTGTGGCGTACTCCATCATCACGCGGACCAACTTCGTGGCGACCGCGGGGTCTGAACCGGGCGACGAGCCCAAAACCTCAAGCAACACGGGCTGCAGGTCCGGGACAGAGTCGGCCTGACTATCGGGCAAACGCTTGGTCACATCATAACGGGCCATCCGGGCCGCCCGGGCGATGCGCTCTTTCTGGACCTCTGAGATGCCCGCACCGAATTTCTGGGCAGCGCCAACGGGCAAGACTTCCCAAGAGGTATAGGTGTTCTTTTCCAGGTACTCTCGCACCAAGGCCGACGTGGAGACCAGCAGCGCCGAATCGGCCGTGCTCATGAATGCTTGGACCAGCGCCATGCTGGGCCGATCGGCACCCGTGGGGTAGACCATGCGTTCCAGAATGTCGTCACCCTCGATGAAGGTGAACAGGTTGCCCACCCCTTCCGGGCTGTCGGGGATGGCGTATCGGCCGTTCAATTGTTCGTTCAATTCGGCCATCAGAGAGGCAATGGACGTGGCACCAGTCACCTTGGGCAAAGAATCCAGGAACTTCTCGATTTCCAACATCTGCTTGAGCACAAACGGGTCCTTGATGTCGCCGCGCACCAGAATCTGGATGGGGGCCACGCCGCCAAAGTGTTTGTCCAGGACCTTGTCGCTCTGCCGGATATAGTGGTCATCTTTGAAATAGGCCGAAAGATTCACCGAACGGGTGATCATGGTGGTTCCGAACACCATCAACCCCGTGATGGCCACAAACGCCAGCCCCCAAATCAGGTGATGAGAAGCGGCCGACTTGCCCATGGCCGTAAGCATGCGCTGCACGATTGGAAGGTCGGGCCCTTCGGTAACAGCCTGCTTCTTGGCGGGCAGGAACGACAAGATGGCCGGCACCATGGTCAAGGCCAAAATGAACGCTGCCACGACGCCAATGGCCGTCAGGACGCCAAATTCCTGAAACAGCGAAAGGTAGGAGGTCACAAATGAAATGAATCCAGCAAACGTGGTCAGTGCTGCCATCAAAATGGGGACGCCGATGCGGGCAGTGACCTTGGGAAGCCGCTCTTTGGGGTCCTCGCCGGGCAGCAGGTCCTCGTTGAACGCGTTGATGAAGTGGATGCCATAGGCGCTGCCTACGGCCATCAGCAGCACGGGAATCACGTCGGAGATCATGGTCAGTTTCATGCCCAGCAACGACATGAGGCCCATAACCCAAATCACCGCCACACCCACGTTCAACAGGGGCAGCACGACGCCCCGGATGGAACGGAACGAGATAAAAAGAATCAGGATCAGCACGATGGCCACGATGGGAATCAGGAAAACAATGTCGTGCAAAATGATCTCGGACAGGGCCGCCGTCCAGATGGGAAGGCCGCCAAAATAGGCGCTGAAGTGGGCCTTGGAGGTGCCTTGCGTCTGCTCCACCACTTCCAGGACCTTGGCACGCAGTTCAAACGCCAGCACGCCTCGATCCACACCCTCGGCCAGGCGCAACACCACCGTCGCCAGCTTGCCGTCGGAGGAAACCAGCTTGCCGCTGTACATGTCTTTGGCCAGCGCCCGCTCCCTGATCTGGGCCAGCAACTCGCCGTCAGCAGGAATTTCGTCTTGCGGCACCAGCTTCTTGACCTCGATGCCACCGTCGATCTTGCGGATGTCCAGGATGTTGGCGATGGAGACCGTGTTCTGCACACCCTTGACCGCTTCGCAGGTCTTGGCGACGTTCCGGATCAGCGTCAAGCCCTCTTGGGTAAAGAGGGTATCGGCATCGGTTTCCAAGGCCACCATGATGACCGAGTTGCCGCCGAAGGTGTTGCCCACCTTCTTGAACAACTGCACGGCCTCTTTGTCCGGCGGCAGGTAGGTGACGATGTCGCTGTTGACCTTAAGGCCCATGGCCTGATAGCCAAAGAACCCCGTCAGCAGCGTCACCAGAACCAGAATCGCAATCCGGAATCGAATCACCATCTTGCCGAACGCCAACATCATGCTGCTTTACCTCATGAACTGGTAGAATTGCTTTTGTTATTAGAAACTTGCTTTTGCCTTAAGGTATACTTGGTCTGCACCATCCAGTGTCGAGAAGAGGCTCTCCTCGCCCTGTCCCTCGACCAGATAGGCACCCAACAGCAACTCCAGGTTGTCAAAGGGCCGGTAGCTGATCTCGGGATTCACCAGATAGCCATACTGGTCCCCAATCTTGCCCCATTCCGGTGTGGCGAACCCGCCGTTCAGGGCCAGCATCAGGGTCTCTTCGAAGAACTTCTTCTGCAGGCGCCCCACCAGATACTCGCTGGCCATGTCTTTGTCGATTTCGTGGGCAAGGCCATGGGCGTACTGCAAGTTCAGATAGAATCCGCCTTCGAACGTATAGTCGCCGCCTACGGTCACTTTGGGATAGGGGTCATCGGACAGGGTTCGGGTGCGATCTCCCTGAGGGCTCAGCGGGGTCGTGACCAGGGTCTTGACGCCTTCGGGCATCACCAGCGCCGCCTCGGCCCAAAGGCCCACTCCGGCCAAATCCGTGGCCACATCCATTCCCACCTGCTGAAAAGCCATGTACCCCGAGCGGGTGTTGACCGTGGCCAGGATGGAGCCATCTTCGGCGGTCCCCAGTTGGGCATCGGCCTCTTTCAAGACCGGGATATCTTCGAATCCATGGAAGTACGATAACGACAGGTCCAGGCCCCAGATGCTGCCTTCCAGGCGCAGTGCCTGCATGGAATGCTCCAGGTCAAACGAGGGCGAGACGATGTCGTTTTTGCCCAGGGCCACGCCCACACCCGGCACCGACATGCTTTTCATCAACACGCCTTGCTGTTGCGCCGTGGCCAGTTCCTTGACCTGGGGATAGGCCTCTGAGGTCAAAATGGGGCGCACCGCAGGCAGCCAGACGCCCGTCAGAGTGATTTCGTAGGGAAAGGTGTAGGTCACCACGGCAGCGGTGCTGGGGACGTGAGCGCCAAAGTCGAAGATGTCCGTGAAGTCATCGGGGTTCAGGGTGTCCGTGGGGTTCAACTTGTCGGCTTTGCCCCAGGCGATACGCTGTTTGCCCACAGAGACATCCAGCTTCTCCAGCAACACGCCATGGGCCCGAATGAATATCTCCCAGGGAAAAAACTGGTACGCCATCTGCTGACCCGGGTCCGAGAGATCATCAGGGTCCGAGACCTGGGTGGTATCAAAGAAGCGGAATTGGGCCGAAGCGACCACCTGCAGGTGCTCTCCCAGCCAGCGCTGCAGTTTGATTTCCGCCTTGCTGTAAAAACCAATCTGCGGGGTGGCTGCCGACGGGTCCGAGGCCCACCAGTCCGAGGCCAGAAATCGTTTGTCCAGCAACAGGCTTCCCGACACTTCGGTGGGATCCTGCGCCAATGCGGTCCGGGACATCAGAATTCCGCCCAGCACAATCAGGGTGGCCAGTCTTCGGGTCATGGGCTCCTCCAAATCCAAAATCGGCACAAAAGGAAGGGGGGGTCCGGGGGGCTGGGGCAAATGGGGGGGTAGCCCCCCGGACCCTGCTCCGAGGAAGCGGAGCTTTAGTGGAATTTCTTCAGATTTCTTTTGGTGAATTCGTCATCGGACACCCCAGTGTCATGACGAAGCTCGATCATCTCCATAACCGTCGAGTGGTCTTTTTGTTTGTCCACCATGGTCATGATTTTGGTGGTCCAGTACCCGTCGATCTTTTCGATCTTTCCGCTGGTCAAAATCTTCAGCAATTTCAGGGACTTGTCGTACATCACCACCTTCACGGGCATGAAGCTGGCCTTGTCCACTTCCATCTCGACTTTGCCGTACTCGGCGCCGCCGTTGGCCTTGGGGGTGCACTCCAGGAAGTAGCTGCTCCCCTCTTCCTTCACCAGCTTGGCGTTGTATTTGGAGGGGTAGTTGTTCCGGGACAAATCGTTGTATGAGAAGTCCGTGCCCATGAAGTCTTCGTTCTTCGCCGAGGACGCAATGCGGCGGATCTTGTCGAAGGCCGGCGTGTACAGATAGGTCTCGTCGTCGGACATGACCAGGAACGAAACTCCCTTCACGTCGGCAGGTGCCAGGAACGTGAACAGCCGCTTGTCCTTGCCCTTCTGCAAAATCTTCATCTCCCGCACCTTGGTGGCGCCGGACTTGTCCTTCAACGTCAGCTTCACCTTGGCCGCTCGATCCTTCGGTGCGGACATGGCGTCCTCGGTCTTTACCAGAATTTCATCCGCCGAGAGTGCCCAGACGGACCCCGAAAAACTGACCAGGCACAGGGCCGCAAGGGCCGCAACGGAAAAACGCAGCGCAGATATCTGTTTCATTCGAAGTGCTCCTTTACGAAGTTCATGTGGCGCAGCCCGAAAATCGGGGGCGACTGACCGACCGAACAATTCGGTCAAATGTTTAGTCCGACTCATTTCGATTGTCAACCCCTTGCAGCACCCACGCAGCCCGGATACTCTGGCGGGGCGCAATTCCAACGGGGAGGCGCCGGCAAAAGGGACCGATATGCCAGAAGTCCGCTGGTTCGAATGCGTGACCTGGGTGTAACACGGGCTCAAAGGGGAAAATCATGGATAAGACGAAGTTGGCAATCTACACAACGATGGCGGCCTTGATGCTGTTTGCGGGCTGTTCCAGCGATACGAAGAAACAACCGGAAGCCGACCTGGGCACTTCGGATACTGCGGCCGATGTTGTGGCCGATCTTGCGAACGACGCACCGATTCCCGATGTGGCGCCCGACGTTCAAGTCGACGTGGCCCCGGATGCGGCCCCGGATTTGAGCACGGACACTCAAGAGGACGTGACCGGATGTGTCGAGGGGCAGGCCCGTTGCACGCCCGACGCACTTCAGCTTGAGACGTGCACTCAGGGCCAGTGGCTGGTCACCGAGTGTATGCGAGAGTTCGGCCAGCTTTGTGAAGAGGGGGTTTGTGTGGACCCTTGGAAGTACGGCAACCCCGTGTTTGATGGGTGCGACGCGGAACCCAAGGCGACCACCGAGACGTTGGCCCAAAAGGCAGCCTATTATGATGAAATCGCGGGGCGGCTGCACATCCATCCGACGTTGAAGTTCATCACCCACGTGGTCCTGCCCGAGGCGGAAGTGCCGTGCGAAAACGGGCAGCCGGGACCGTGTATGGGGCCCTCGCCGTCGCCAGATGAAGCCACACCTGCCGACGTGATCATGTGGCACACGGGTGAAAACGATGGCCTTTGGAGTTCCTTGTACATGGCCAGTCAGGCCTATCGTTACGCCGTCACCGGCTCTGCCGAGGCTCTGGAAATTCTGCGGGTGCTCATGGCCGGCGAGGAGATTCGCATGCGCATTACCGGCGTGCCTGGGGTCTTCACCCGCCAGTACATCGCTCCCAACGTTCCCGGAATCGCTTGCCCCACCGATGACACCCACTACGTCCCTGATATCGAGAAGGATGACAACCGTTGGGTCAAGATCAAAGAAGACGGCTGTCTTTGGATTGTGGACCGAGAGACCCTGCAGTGGACGGCCACGACCCATTGCGGTTTGGACAAGTTTGCGGGCTGGTGCTGGCTGGACAATGTCTCGCAGGACGAGTACGCAGGCCACATTTTTGCCCTGGGGGCGGTCTACAAGTTGGTGGACGATGCTGAACTGAAGGCGCTTGCAGCAACGCTGCTGACCGATGTGGCTCGCCATCTGGTGGAAAACGATCTGGTGTTTGTGGACTGGGACGGCCGAATCACCGAGCACGGGTACTACTATGCCACGTCGATGAAGGACACTCCCGGGTTTGCGGCCGTTGAAACCTTCGAACACATCCTGGCCGGTGCCGTGGCCAGCGACGACCCGGCCATCTGGGACTTCTATGACAATTGCCTGCTGCAGAAATCAGGCGAAACCAAGTGTTTGCCCTGGAACTTTGAGCAGGCCAAACCCTACACCGACTATCTGGACGACATGTTCATGTTCATGCCCCCCGAAGGATGTAAAAGCAACTGGAACAACATGTCGATGATGATGGCAGCAATTTACACGTTGATTTGGTTTGATAAGGATCCCGCTACCCGTAAGCTGTTCCAGGATGCCATGGGACGGGAGATGATGACTGCCGACAACCCCCGTGCCCTGATTCTGAACAACAATACCTGGTACAACTTCATGTGGGCATCACAAAAAGCCCTGGGGCCCGACAGCGATGGTCCCGCTTATGAGGCCGTGAAGCAGGGAGTGTGCGGTCTGCGCCAGTTCCCCGCCCGCAAACACCCGGTGAATCGAGACTCGATGGCTACCTATCCCCACGATTGTGACGGCCGCCTGGACGAGTCGTTGACCAACGTCCCCATCCCCGTGGCCGAACGCTGCCTGGGTACCTTCATGTGGTGGGGCTGCCTGTACCGCCGTGAAACGTGCACCGAAAGCCTGACGACACTGTTCCAGCCTGGCGACTATTTGCTGACTTACTGGATGGGACGTTACTTCGGGTTCATCCAGGAAGGGATGTAAACGTGGTCATCTCGGCCAGCGATCATCCCACTGGGCTGCGTTGGCCGGCAGGGCGTCGTGCTCGAAGTACCGATGCGTACGACTCCGCCGCCGCCCTGCCGGCCGCCTTGCCCACCGGGCGCTCGCCGGCCGATCCGACCACGTTTGATCGCCGCACATAGGCTTGTAACGCCCATCTCTCTCCTAAGCGCTGCGCTGAGGGCGAGCGCGGCCCATGCCTCGACTCGGCTGCGCCTCGCTCGGCACGGGCCCGCCCCCCGA
>CAYTWV010000204.1:0-7572 GCA_964442235.1 uncultured Myxococcales bacterium
CCTAGAGTTTGATTCCAGAGTCGATGTAGAAGCCGTGAAGACCGATGGAGTAATCACCGGCTTTGGAGCAGGCCAGACAAATTTCGCTACCTTCAGCGGGTTTGCCCACGGTCACGCTGCCGAATCGGTAGGCATAGGCAATATTGGTTTCGATGTAGTCGAACAGGCTGATGCCGAAACCGGCCGTGATGCTGTGTGTGGGAGCCGGGGGGGTGCCAAAGGCGCTGGGGTAGTTTTCGTTGCCTGTCTTGCCGTCGAAGATGTAGCCCAATCGGGCCTTCATTAGCGGCAGGAAGGTGTACTCGAAGCCCAACCGAACCGTGGGAGCATCTTGCCAGTTGTAGATGTTCGGCAAAGCCAGGTCTGCCTTGGTCGGATCGGGATTCTCACCCTTGATGAGCACCATGTCATTCTGGCTGTGGAAACCCCACTCCAGGTCCACGGCAGCAGCAAAGGGTCCCAAATCGCCACGAACGCCCAGGCCCAGCTTGGCGGGCAGGACAAAAGGCATGGAAAGATTGTTGTACTTCTTGTTACCAATGGAGGTGGGGATCACATAGCCGTCGTCACCTTCGGCCAGGGTTTCTGTCTTGGAGCGGTACACAAGCCCAATTGAAAGCCCGGGGATGTAGTCCCACTGCAAGCCAACGCGATACCCCTCGAAGCTCATGCCGGCCAGATCCATGTCAAACATGCCGGGCTGGTCCGAGTCGGGGTTGTGCTGCAGGCGCCGGAACTGAATCATGGTCGCTCGCCAGACGGCTCCAAGTTTGAATCCAAGGGGGAGATTCACGGCCAGGCCAGGAGCAATCTCAATGAACGCAATCTTGGTGAAGTCGTGAATCTTGACCTTCGCAGCGTTTTCATAGTCGTAGCTGGCACCAGAGGACGCCACAGGATAAACGCCGACGCACAGCGTCAGGAAGTCCGTAACTCGCAAACTGGCGGCGCCCAAAAAGAAGGGAGCAAAGGTCAGGTTGCTGGGCTGGTTCTGGTCGACAAAGGCCGGACTCGAGGTTAATCCGCCCACCAGTGGCGAGAAGTCCAGCGTAGCGCTGAAAAAGCCGGTGTGAGCGAAGCCAGCCGGGTTGTGAAACGCGGCCGACGGGTCGTTGACATAGCCAATGGCCGTGCCGCCCATTCCCATGTGCCGTGCGGAGTACATGATAGGGGTATCATATCCTCCAGCCGAGGCCGTGGGCGCAGGCAGCAACAATGCTGCAAGCAGCGCAAGGATGAGTTTTTTCATCGGCGACTACTCCGCAGTCAGGCCGGTGCACGCATAGAACGTGGGCAGGCAGCCCTGTTCTTCCTGGCAGGCGATGCATTCCGGAGCGTCGGGGTCGGAAAGGCACTGCATCAGGCACTTCTCGACGGTGCAGACGATGGTCCCGGCGTAGCAGCCCGCGCAGTCGTCGGTCAAGGGGTGGACTTCCTTGATGCAGGGAATGGAGCAAGCGATGGTGTCTTCTTCGGACATGCACGCAAGCCCGCACTCTTTGGCTTTGGCGCTGACGGCGTCGCGGTTGGTCTCAAGGTAGGTGTTGTCGGCTTCGTTGATGCAGGCGCCGGTGACCGTGGTGGGCACGTCTTCGCCAGGAACGTCGGTGGCCGTGACGTCGGGCTCGACAAGGTCCGCAGGAGGTGCGGTATCTTCTTCCACGTTGGTGTCCTGCGGAACGTTGGTGTCCTTGTCGGCCTCTTCGGAACCGCTGTCACACGAATAGAAACCAACCACCAGAGCCAGAACACTAATCGTCGAGAGAATTTTCTTCATTGCCGTAGTCCTCCAGGTTTTTGATCGACCGGGATTGCCCGCCGAGGGACGCCCGCACACTGTGGCTGCGATGCGCACAGTGCGACCGCACTATTTGGATCAGGAGTGCCCCCAGCCCCACCTGGTCGAGATGTTAGGGCTAGTATGATCACAAAAGGCCGTGCGGGCAAGCCCCGATTCGGTGCGTCATGACCCGCGCTGGAAAAGGGCAAGAAGCCGGTCCATAATGGCGCTCTACCTGAATCGGGGAGGGCCGAATGAACTGGGACCTGAACGACGTGGATTTGGACCTGGTAGCCGATGCCATGCTGCACGCTCGCCCGGACTTGCGTTTCTACTTCGATCCGGACACAGGCAACGTCGTAGAGGCGGACCGAAACGCGTCGGTTACCTCTCGTTGGGTGGAAATCCCCATCCTGGACGCAGCGACACTTCGAGAAATTGCGCTGTCGTTTGTGGCAGCGGCGGTGGATGACAAGGTGTTGGCGAAGCGGTTGACTCAGGCGTTGGAGGGGAGTGTGGGGCTGGCGGATTTCGATCGTCTGTTGGGGGACGCCGACCCGGATCTGGCTTTGGACTGGTACCAGGAGTTGGATAATTGTGCGCTGGAGGCGGCCGAGAGTTGGCTGGATTCGATTTCGGAGTGAGGACGAAGCGGATGAGGATACCAAGGTCGGCGTGGGGACTGGGGCTGATTGGCCTGATAGGCCTTTTTGGATTGGCGGAGTGGGATGCTCGCTTCGCCGGAGACCCTTTTGTGGTGGATTGGGTGCAAGCCAGGCCCCTGCAACCCTACCGGTACCGTCTGGCAAGCCAATGGCAGCAGATGTCGGTTCGGTTGGAGGACGGAAAGTCCGAGCGACCCTTCGTGCTGCGTTCGGGCGCCTTTGCGGCCCCCAAGGGCTTTCCCAAATGGATTTGGGTGGGGCCGGTCCAATCTGACATCCCTGTGGCCGATGATCCGGTCTGGTCCCGTTCCGTTCCACAAAGTGGGGGCAGTGCAGAGACCTTGTGTTTGTGGGCGCATCCATCCGAAAAGGGCAAGCTGACCCTCGTTTGGCCGGACGTGCCAGCGGGCTCGTTCCACGGGTTGCTGCACTTCTTGCCTGCCGCGGATCCCAAGGCGGGGGTGCGGTTGACGGTGTTGTGGAATGGTGAACCTTTGGGCGTGTTTACACCGGCCACTCGTCCGGGAAAGGCCTTCTTCTTCAGGGCCGATCTGGTGACCCGAGGTCAGGAAATCGGCGAACTTAAATTGGTGGTGGAAGCGAAGTCCAAAGGCCGCAACCACATCTGTCTGGATGGGCTGGTCATCCAGCGAGAGGAGGAACCGCATGTTGCGACCGACGAGGCCGCAGACTCGGGCCAGGCGTCGGTTGCAACGGCATCTGCCCCCGAGTCTGCCCCGGATTCTCCGTCGGCAAAGGGCGTGGATCAGGATGTGGATGAGGATATGGAAGGGGATATAGAGGTGGAGCCATGAGCGGGAAGGCGTCCAGAAATTTTTGGTGGGCGGCCCTGGTCCTGCTTGCCGCAGGTTCCGCCGTGTGGTGTTGGCAGTGGAGAGAGCAGCGCAGCCTGCTTACGTCCAGCGAGATTTCCCATCTGGAGCGAGTGGAAGGCAGTTTTCATAAGGGAAAGGCGCCCCAAGAGAAGAACGAACTGAATCCAGTGGTCCGAAAGGTGCTGGCCATGGCAGGCGAGGGTCGTCTTGCGGCCCAAGAGGGCACGGACCTGGTTAATGCGGCCAGCCTGGCGCTACTGGTGCTGTTGTTTGTTTTGCTGATGTCCCTGTGGGTTCCCAAATGGGTGGCGCTGGTGGCCGGTTTGGCCTGGGTGGTTTCGCCGCAGGTGGTGGGCCAGAGTCTGATGGGAACAGCCGGGCTGGCCAGTGCGCTGTTTTTGCTGGGGCCCGCCATGGGGCTTGGGCTTTGCCTGAACGTCAAGGGGCGGTTGTGGAAGTACGCCGGGGTGGCGATTGTGGGAGTGGGGGCCGGAATGGGCATTCTGGCTCATCCGCTGGGTATCTGGGTTGGGCTGTCGCTGCTTGGGACGCTGTTTATGACTCGTAGCGTGATTTCCAAAGAGCCTGGGCTGGTGTCGCTGCCTGCAGTGGGATCCGAGTGGCTGGTTCTGCTTGGCGCGTTGCTGGCGGGGTTTGCAGGGGCAAAGATGCTGATTGGTATGAAAGGCGCCGACTTGCTGGCGTTCCTGTTTGGGTATCTTGAAGGTCCCCACCCGCCCTTTGCGTTTCTTGGCGAGGCCTATCGAGGCGGGCAACTTGGGGGGCCTCCATGGTACACGGTCTGGGTGCTGTTGCTGATCCGCTTGCCGGCGCCATTACTGTTGGCGGGGTTGGCTGGACTGGTCTTCCTGGGAGTTCAAATTCGAAAGGGGTCCTCGGGCCTTCGAGACGGTTGGCCCTTTTGGGGTGCGGGGTTGGTACTGCTTTTGTCGGCGACGCTGTTGGGTTCGCCCGTGGTGCCTGCAGGCTTGAACCTGTTGGTGCCCTTGACCTTGGTTTGGGTTGCTATGGCAGCATGGGGCGGGTGGCAATTCTGGAACTGGCTACATAAGGATACCGGGGTCTGGAGGTTGACGGGGCAAGTCGCCATGGTTGTTTTGGCGGTGGCGGGCCCCGCTTCGGGCCTGCTTGCTTCGTTCACGCATGCCACACTGCCTCAGGCGTATGCCAATTACCTGGGGTTGGGAACGCAGACGTTTTTGGCCTACGGAAACGACCCTGTGGGCGAGATGGCCATTCCAGCCGAAGTTAGAAGGCTGCTGGCCGAAGACAAGCCCAAGGAGTTTGTGGTGTTCCCGGGGCCCAAGACAGCACAACGCTTGCTATCGGCGGATGAGACCACTCAGAAACTGAAGGTTCGGGAGGGCGGGGCGCTGCCCGTGCTGCTGGGTATATCGGCTTCGTCCCCCGCCGCAGAGATGGCCCAGGGCCTGTTTCAGGACAAGACGCCGTCATGGGGGGTCTATGTCCAGGATTGGCCTTTGTGGGTGCTGTATAAGTGAGGCGATAAGGTCAGTACGGAAATTCGGGCCAGGGCCGAAACCCAAAAACGGTTGCTCCTTGACTTTTGTGCGGCCATGACTTTGAATCGGGCGGTTCGCCCTGAGTGAAATCCGGCCCCCCACCGCACTAGGAGGCATGCATGTTCGTTGTGTCCGTCAGAGAACGCGGGAAAGAAGCACACAAGTTCACCTTTCGCAAGCGTCAGATCACGGTTGGGCGGCTCAGGATAAATGATATTATTCTGCCAAAGAGAAATATTTCAAAGCGGCACGCTAAATTTGAGATTAACCCTGATAACCAGATTATGGTTTATGATATGGGGAGTACGAATGGCACTTTTGTGAATGCCGTTCGTGCGACTACCGGAGTGCTGGTTGGCCCGAATGATAAGGTGTTTGTTGGGGATTATATTCTTCAGCTTCAGTTGGTTGAAGACAAGTCCGCCATCGATCTCCGGGATCCGCTTCCTGGGGCCACTGGATACTCCATGCCTGAGGACGGCGATGGGGATGTGAAGGCGACGATCGCCGGTTTGGATACTCGAGCCATCCAAGAGGAACTTCGTCGTTTGGGATACAAGAGTCCCATGGACGAGATGGGAGCGACCTCCAGCATTATGATCGATCCCTCTGTGGCTTTGGCCGGGCCCCCTCCGCTGAGCGACCTGGACGAAGAGGCTCCGCCGTCGGTAGGGGCAGATGGCAATCTGCTTGCGGTGGAAGTGGATAGCGAAGAGTCCATCGAGGCTGAGATGCCCCCGGACGATTTTGGCTCTGCGCCCGAGCTTCCGCCGGACCTGGGTTCCGAGATGGTCGAGGACTCGGTGGAGATGGAAGAGGTTTTGGACATTCCGCTAGAGGAAGAAGAAGAGCCTGCGCCCCTGCCTGCGCCCAAGCCTGTGTCGCCTCCCATGGCTCACATGCCTCCTCCTCGTGCGGCCTATACTCAAGCTGCCAGTTTCACCGAGCGGCCCACAATTACCGCAATTCCGTCACCGGTCCCCGCCGCGCCGTTGCCCATCATGCGTGCAGAGCGCCCCCTATCGGCACCGGCACCTATAGAGGCGGTGGTGGTTCCCAAACGAGAGACTCCTGCTGCACCTTTGAGCAACTTTGCGGCGGTGTGGGATGTATTGGATAACGATCTGGTAGCCGAAGTGTTTGTGGGAAGCCAGGGTGCGGTTAAGGCCTACGGAAAGAATGGCGATGCGCTGAATCTTGGGGGTCCTCTCCAGAGTGCGGCGGCGGTTCGGGCTTTGGCCGATTTCCTGCTTCCGGGCGACGATGTAGCGGGTACGGTCACAATGGCCATGGGCATGGCGTATGTGCTTCGACCTGCCACGGGCAGTTGCAGCGTACGGTTGGTGAAGACTCCGGGGTTGCCCTCGTTGTCGGGCCTGCAGGAACGCCGCTTGATGTCCATGGCTCAAGGTGCGCTGATGCGCCGCCTGGTGGACGAAGGGAATTCGATCATCATCCTTGGCGGTGGAGCGATGGGCGATTCGGTCGTTCAGGCTCTGTCGGGCCTGTACACCAGTGCCCGGAAAGTCATGATGGTGGGTCCTGGCTGGTCCATCGCCAACTCCGAGGCCCGAGCGGTAGCAGACTATTCGCTGGTGGGCACAGCAGCCTTCCCGTTGGCTGTTGCCGGATTGCACGTAGACGCCGTGTTGGGGCAGCACCTGCCCGGACAGGCGTTGCCAAGACTTCTGGCGATGTCTGCGGGGACCGGTGTCCCGTTCGTGGTCTCGCTGGCCGTTCCCGCCGGTGCGCCACAGGCCATTATCGAGGCCTTGCTCAAGCTGGATGGCGATTTCCGTCCCACGATGCTGCACGCCGCCCTGGCGCTTTGCAACGTGACGGTGTTCACCACGACCAAGATGGATGGCCGGTTGTGTCTGGAAGCTGCCATGCGCCTTGTGGTGGATTCTGAGACGGACAGGCCGATGCTGGTTCCCTTCGAATAGCCATGTCTCCAACTCATGCCCAGTACGAGGTAATCGCCCAGAGTGGCCAGGAGTTGTTGCTCCGAACCACGCTGGGCCCGGGTACCTATGTGGTGGGGCGTGACCGCTCGTGTGACCTACCCATCCCCCGAGAGAGTCTCTCCAGGAAACATGCCCGTATTACCCTTCGAGGCACAGACTGGCTGGTTGAGGATTTAGGCAGCAAGAACCGAACCCTGATCAATGGCCAGGAGTTGACGGCGCTGACACCCTTTGGCGGCTCTGACGTGTTGATGCTGGGCGATGTGGAGATCCGTGTCGTTCGGCGTGCGACTCCGGCAGCGTCATCGCTGCCTCCGGCCTATCTGGTGCTGCAAAACACCAGGGAGCGCGGAGCGGTTTTTGAGCTTAAGGGCAGCAGCATTTCGGTGGGGCGAGGCCGAGGGGTGGACATCAGGCTGGATGACGCCTCGGTCTCCAGGGAGCACGCGGTGCTTAAGGCCGTGCTGGAAGAGGAGTGCTGGTGTCTGGAGGACCAGGAGAGTGCCAACGGCACGTTTGTGGATGGCATTGCGGCCACACGAGCCCATCTTCAAGGCGGCGAACGCATCCGATTTGGCGGCGTGGAGTTTCTGTTCCAGACCCGTCAGGCGCCGGTCTCCAGACACCACAAGTTGCTTCTGCTTCTGCTGGTGGTAGTTGTGTTTCGCGGTTGGTGGTGATGCGGCGGTGTGGAGTAACACACGCACACACGCTGATGTGCAGTTGCACTTCTTCCTCTTTCTCTCTTTCTCTCTCTCTTTATCGCCGTATCCCCGCTCT
>CAYTWV010000205.1:0-7568 GCA_964442235.1 uncultured Myxococcales bacterium
GCAGGGCTGCGCCACGGCGGAGTCCGTCAGGCTGGGTCACGAGCTGGGCCTGGAGATCGTGGCCGGTCAATGCCTGCTCATGCATCTGGAGCCCGTCTCCGGCGCCCATGCTTTTCATCGCTGGCTGTGGCGCGTGTTGGGCAAGCTGCCGCAGGACTCCTGACTCACACCAGAGGGATTGATGGCCCTCCGCTGTTTCGAAGACAAGGCCTCTCCTCCGACGGAGGCCGACCTGGCCGACCTGGCCGACCTGGCCGACCTGTCCGACCTGGCCGACTTGTCCGACACGTCCGACCTGGCCGACCTGGCCGACACCGCTGAAGTGGTTCAGCCCTGCCTGGACCAACCCTGCAACATTCTGGGCGCCAAGACCTGCGATGACTTGAACCAGATTGTGCAATGCGGCGACTACGACAGCGACGGATGCCTGGAGTGGGGCGGCGAGATTTCTTGCGGACCCAACCTGGTCTGCTCCGGCGGCTTCTGCGCCAATACATGCAACAACGCCTGCCCGATCAAGGGTTCGTTCAAGTGTGATTCCAGCAACGCCATCGTCACCTGCGACGACCACGACTTGAACGGATGCATCGAATGGGGCAACGCCCAGCCTTGCGGCACCCAGACTTGCGCCAATGGCTTCTGCATGGAAGTGTGCCAGCATGAATGCACTTCTATTGGTGCCAAAGAGTGCGAATTGGATGCAGTAAAAAGCTGCAACGACTATGATTTCGATGGCTGCCTGGAGTGGAGCACACCCCTGAACTGTGCTCCGGGCCTGGTCTGCTCCGCGGGCAAATGCCAGGCTTCGTGCCAGGATACCTGCGACGTGGTCCTGGCCAAGGCCTGTGACGACGGCGGCAAGGTGGTTATCTGCGACGACTTCAACCAGGATGGTTGCATCGAGTGGGGCGGTGGTACCGCCTGTCAGCAGCCGCTGGTGTGTGACAAGGGCAACTGCTCGCTGACGTGCACCGACGATTGCGACTTCGTTGGCCAGAAAGAGTGCCTCATGGGGACCACGACCTCGTTCCACGTTTGTGACGACTGGGATGACGACGGGTGCCTGGAGTGGGGTTCAAATGAATCCTGCACGGGCTATCAGGTGTGCCAATCGGGCAACTGTGCCCTGGACTGCTCCGACTCTTGCCCAGGTTGGCTTGCCGTCCGTTGTGTGGATGGAATGAACAGCCAGACCTGTGATGACCACAACGCCGACGGCTGCCTGGATTGGGGCCAGAACTCTCCGTGTGCGCCCTGGCAGGCCTGCCAATCCGGCGTTTGCACGAACCAACCCCCGCCCGCAAAGGTGGTCATTAACGAGATCGCCTATGAACCCGCACCGGGCAACGCGGACCTGTTCGTCGAACTTAAGGGCCTGCCGGGCACCGATTTGACCGGCTATGCCGTGGTATTGGTGCTTGGAGGTACCGGTGAAATTGGCGACTTTATCCCGCTGCTGGGAACCATCGGGTCCAACGGACTGTATCTGATTGCCAGATCCAGCGCGTCAGCCCAGCTTCTGGCCAAGGCCGATCTACTAAGCCCCTTTGAAGTCCCCTACTTTGGACCGGATAATGTCCAGGTGAAGTACGGTCCTGCCGTCGTAGACGCCCTGGGATACGGCAATTTCTCCGGCGGGAAGTTCTTCGTGGGAGAGGGCACCCCGGCAGTAGACGTGGCAGCGGGTCACAGCCTGTCACGTGACGCTCAGGGAACCGACACCGACAACAACCTGGTCGACTTTTCGGACGTGGGTACGCCCACTCCCGGCGGCCCCTTTGTTGCTGCCAATCAGGCCCCCAACGCCGCACTGGCCTGCCCGGCATCCGGTACCGTGGGGCAATCGCTGACCCTGGATGCGACAGCCTCCTCCGACCCCGACGGCACCATTGCCACCTACGCTTTTGTATACGGAGACGGCGAGTCGGCCAGCGGCACCTTGGCCAGCCGCACCCACAGCTACATGTCCGCTGGCTCGAAAAGTGCCTCGGTCACCGTGACCGACAACCAGGGTGCTACGGATTCTGCCTCGTGTACCATCACCATCACGGACGGCAGCGGGCCTGCTGTGACCATCGTAAAGCCCACAAATAACAAACAGGTAACTCAAGGCAGTGTGGTCCAAGTCACGGTGGACGCCGAGGCCGGCCCCGGACGCTCGGTATCCAAAGTCGAGTTGCTTGCCGACGGCATGGCTTATGGTTCTGCCGATACCCAGCCGCCCTACGAGTTCACCTACACCGTGCCCGCTGGCCAGCCCACCAACTCAACCATCGCCCTGGTCGCCAAAGCCACGGACAATCTGTCCGGCTTCGGCCTGTCGACCGCAGTCACGCTTCAAGTCAAGAACGACCTGCCCATCCCGAGTTTTACGGCCGTGGTCTCTGGTGCCCTGAAGGTGACGCTGGATGCCAGCTCCAGCTTCGATACCGAAACGGCCCTGGCCGATCTGCAGGTCCGCTGGGACTTCGAAAACGACGGCACGTGGGATACTGGCTGGTCGGCCACCAAGGTGCTGGACCATACCTATCCGGCCGACGGCACGTACACCGTGGCCATGGAGCTTAAGGACAAGGCGTCGCAGACGGCTACCACGACCCGGCAGGTGACTCTCTCTTCGATCCAGTACATCGGTGGAAATGTCACCACCACCACCTGGACCGGCACCATCGTCATCACCGGCGACGTGACCGTTCCGTCGGGCAACACGCTCACCATCGCCCCGTGCACGCAGGTCCTCTTCTCTTGGAATGACCAGAATAGCGACTCGGTGGGCGACTGGGGACTGCTTATTCAGGGAAGCCTGCTGGTGCAGGGCACTCAGGCCTGCCCCGTGATTTTCACTTCGCTGGGATCGGCTCAAAAAGCCCCCAAAGCCTGGGACGGAGTGCATCTGCAAGGTTCGGGACACCTGATCAACTGGGCCATATTCGAGTATGCCGACCTGGCCCTGGATCTGCGCAGCGCCGGTACCATGAACGACAGCATCGTTCGACTTAGCCGCAAAGGACTGACCGCCTATTCGGGAAGCAACTTCAACATCAATCGCTGCAGCGTGCTGAACCACCTGGAGCACGGCGTCCGCCTGGAGGCGGGCACCCTGGTGATCGACGAGAGCCATTTGGATACCAACGGTACGGATGGCCTGTATGCCCAGGGCGGCACCCTGACGCTGACCGACAGCGTCTTGCAAGGCAACTTGAATTCCGGACTGCACTTCTATGGCGGCGGCACCGGCAGCGTGAACCGCAACTTGATTACCGCCAACGCCTGGGAAGGGGTGCGTGTGGAAACCAACGGCTCGACGGACCCCACTCCTGTCATCCAGTTCAATAACATCTATGGCAACGCCACCACTTCTGCCCGAGTGGTCGTTCCCATCACCCTTTCGGCCTACCAGACCGGAACCTACGGCACGGTCACCTCTGCCTACTGGTCCACCCCCAACTCTGAAGTGATCGACTGGATCGCCTGGGACTACACAGAGAGCGACTCGGGCTACTACTGGGGTTACCTGACCGGAGGCCCCATCGGCGGCATCCAATTGTTCTCGATCAGCAGCTCAAGCAGCGGTTGGGAAGATGTGATGGCGGACAAGGTGGCAAGGTTCCGATGTGAGGTTCAATCGACCTCATATAACAGCTATTATGGCACCATGTCGGCCAGCAGAGTGGCCTATCAGAAGGCCGGTGAAGTACGGGAGATGAGCGTGCTGACCCGCAGCCACCGCCTGGACGCCCGCCACAACTACTTCGGCGTGTTCCCCAACGTCCTAAACGTGGTCACCGTGGGCAACCCCGACCGCGCCAACGTCGAGGGATTCATCGGCATCCCCTTTGATGCCACCTGGAGCAAAGGTATCTATTACGGCGGCGAATCCATCACCGCCAATACCTCATGGCTGGGCGATGTCATCATCACGGGCCAGCTTGACGTGGTCGGCACCATCACTCTGGACATCGCTGCCGGAGTCAACGTCCGCTTCGCCTGTGTCGACGCCAACCTGGACGGCATCGGAGATTGCGACCTGGAAATCCAGAACGCACAACTGGTGGCCGCCGGAACCTCGGCAGAACCGGTCACCTTCACCGACTGGCATACACCCGGCGTGGCAAAGGCCTGGTCAAAGGTGCTGGCTTATGGCAGCGGTGGCACGAATCTGGCGTATGCCGTTTTTGAGTACGGCAACATCGGCTTGGAACTTCGCAGCGGCACCCACCTGCTGGACCACGTGCGCACCCACCACAACGCCTCGCACGGCCTGTTGGTGACCAGCGCCACCAACGTCACCGTCACCGGGCTGATCTCCGAATCTAACGGCGGGGAGGGCGTTCGTATCGAGAGTTCGTCCGGTGTGTCGTTGAACAAGGCCCCGGGCCAGGTCTTGACCGTCAGACAGAACACTGGAAACGGCATCTATTTCATCAACACAAACACCGCAGCGACTCTATCTAATGCAGTTATCACACAAAACACCGGATCTGGTATTTATGTGCTCAACAGCAAGCCGGCCATTGATCATTGCACGATTTCTTATAATGGATATGGCGTGTTTTACGAAGGCAATGCGGCCGGTTCGCTTGGAACAAGCAATGTGAAGTTCAACAATCAGGAAGGCATCTTCCTGCTGACCAACAGCAGCAATCCCAACCCGGCCATCCATGGCAACAACCTCTTCGGGAACAGTGTGGTCTCGGCGGGGACGTTTGTGGACCCCGGGCTTTCTGCATACCAGACCGGCACCTATGGCACCATCACATCGGCCCCCTGGTCGACCCCCGGCTCGCAGATAGCCGAGTACATCCGGGTCCAGTACACCGAATCTGACAGTGGCTATTATTGGGGCTACGTGTACAAGGACGGTGGAGCGGGAACCCAGCTATTCTCGGCCAGTTCCAGCATGGGACCCATTTTCAAGGACATCCGCACACATCAGGCCAAGACGCTGGTTGCTTCGGTGCAGTCAACCAGCTATTCCAGCTACTATGGCACGATGACGGTCCTTAAGGTCTTCTTCCACAAGGACTCGACGTCGGGTTATGTGAAGGAAGTTGCGGCCGTCACGGACGGCGGCACGGTCAGTTGCACGGACAACTACTGGGGCCTGGGGCTTGAGAACCTTGGCGACATCCCCACCCGCCTGGAACTGGGCCGTCCCGATGCCGTGGATTACTCGGCCTATGTGGGTGTAGAAAAATCCGGAACCGGACCGCAATAGACCTTATCGCCCCTCCAGCACGGCCTGCACTTTCTTGCCGTCTTTGTACTGATTCTCCAATTCTTTCAATGGCTTCAAGACGCCCTCGCATCGAATGGCGTAGTGCCGTTCCATGCCCTTGGAGCAATCGAAGAACCCTGCAGAGGTGCCGATGAACCAGCCGCCCTCTTCGAAGAACTTGGCCACGGCCACGGTCACTCCGTTGAGGACATCTACATAACGCACGACACCGTCGTCGGTGGCAATCAGCGCCCTGGCCCCGTTGGCGGTAAACCCCACATCCTCCACGCAGACTCCGTCCAGGTCGATTCGCCACACCTCGGCCTGGGCGGCCATGTCCCACAAAAGCACGGTTCCGCCTCCGTCCCTGGCCAGAAGCCGCTTCCCGTCCGGCGAAAGAACCATATGGATCACCGCTGCCCACATCTGGAACAGCTTCTTGGGTTCTTCGGAGCCAAACCCAGCCAGATAGACCGTGTCCGTTCGGTCGGCCAGGATCAGATGCTGGGCGTCGGGCGCTTCGGCCAAACATGCGACAGCCGCCGCTGACAACATTTGTGTAGTTTCGACTCGAGATGCAGGATCCAGTCCCAGAACCTTACCGTCTTCAAAAGCCAGCCACAGCGTCTTGCCGTCTTTGGAGAAGAGCGCACTGTTGGCGATTGGAAGTCCTCCCAACGGGCTGGCTTCTTTGGTGCCTGCGGTATCGCCCAGCGCCATCCGCTCGTTTTCGTCGTCGGCCCATAACACCCATTTGCCATCCGGGGACATGGCCATGACCCACGTACCCCCGTTGGGTTCCGCCATGACCTTGCCCTTAGCCAGGTCATATTGGCGAAACTCTTGCAAATGATCCCTTGTGATCACACTTTTGCCGTCGGGAGCCAGGAAGAACCCCTCGGGAAAATACTCCTCGTCGCTGGCCAGTTTGGGAAGCAAGGCTCCCGTAGCCAGATTCAGGGCACCGCTGCTTCCCCCAAGTCCGTTCAGGAAATAGGCCACATTGCCCGCATCGGCAATCCGTCCAAGCAGCCCCGTCCAGGTGGTGTCCCCCAACTTCCGAAGGGCCTTTCCCTCTTTGTCCTGAAGAATGGCGATGTCATCATTGGCCAGTCCTACCGCTATGGCGCCGTCCTTCGCCAGCGCCACCGCGTGGGCCGATGGCTGGTACTCGTTGCCGGGGTCGGTATACGGAAACTCGATATTGCCCTTCATATCGTAATAGCCGCCTGTACCTTCCGCACCTACAAACAGCCCGTTGCCATCATCGGGTATCGCCACCGAGACCACCCGCTTGTCGGCCTGCACACTCAGGTGCAGCGTCGGCTTTGCCCCCAAGAGAAAGACCTGGACATGATCGGTGCTGTCTGCGCAGGCCAGATACTTCCCGTTGGCAGAAAAGGCCAGCAGAGTCACGGCCCCGTCCGCCGTGCAATCGAAGGTCTTTTCCAGCTTTGAATCCATCTTGTACAGTGCCACCGTCCCCGTTTCGTCGCCCAACACGAACCGGGTTCCATCGGGGGATACCCCCCCTACCGTAAGACTGAAATTGTCCGGAGGGTTCACGGTAACACCGCGGCTCAAGGTCTGGGTTGAGTACCAGACGGCCTCTCGGCCGCTGCCAGATTCCACGACCAGCAGCCTCAGGCCGTCGGCGGTGGGGGAAGCACTTGCCACGGGCAGGTTCAAGGTGGCCTCTTGGGTCCGTGCGCCCGTCGCCACGTCGTGCAGCATCAACATGCTCTGCGATCCCGCCGAAAAAAGAGAATAGAGTCGGGTTCCGTCGGGCGACCAGGCCACCATGACCGGCGTGTCGGGCAACCCTACCTGACTGCCAAGCATCAGCCCGGCCTTGGCATCAAACAAAACAAGCGCCCCCTCGTTCACGCCCGCCGCCAGCTTGCTACCATCGGGGGAAAAGACCAGCCGACTTGCTACACCGTGGGCTCGCCACTGCGGAACCAGCACGCCATCCTGGGCAAAGCAGACCTGGCCGAACAGAGCTGCGGCGATCAAAACGGTCAAACTCAGCGAGAACAGAGTGGCCCGACGCATGCGACACCTCTTTGGCTTCACCATGCCCCATAAATCGCGCCGTTTGGGTCAAAACGCCACTGCCAGAAAGCGGGTCGGGTGCGGTTTTAGGGCCGGCGAGTCGATGATGTGGGTGTCACTCAGGACTCTGGATAGGGCGACCGCGGCCCATGCGGGGAAGAGGATCGGAGAAGGGGCGACAGCCCCGTCTCCGATGATGCCCTGCGGCGAAGCCACCGTACTGCCCTAACGGGGGTAACGGGGGCGATCCCTCGCCCCCGCCGTGCCCGGCAGCGGAGCACGGAGAGCAGTACTG
>CAYTWV010000206.1:0-7564 GCA_964442235.1 uncultured Myxococcales bacterium
GTTCGGGGGACAACCAGTTCTCTACCCGTGGAAGAACGCCCGCTTTACACAACGAGGATTTGCCTACCCCCGAATCCCCACTGACTACCACCAGAGAGTCCGTAAGCAGGCGGTCCAGAATCGCCCGAATTTCGGCATCCCGACCAAAAAACAATCCCTGGTGACCCGCTTCGAAGGAACGCAGGCCCCGGTACGGATTCCCCTCGGGAAGAGGGCCCAATACCCCGGGCGCCACCAAAGGAAGCAGGGCCTCCCGAACCTCGTTGGCGCTGGTGAAGCGCTCGGCAGGGTTTCGGCGCAGACAACGGTCTATGGCCGACGCCAACGCCGGGGGGATCTCTGGAACCAGCGAGGCTAACGCCGGGGCGTCCGTTGTGGTCGCCCGAGTGCCCAACTCGCGCACGCTGGTGCCCTCATGCGGTGGGTGCCCCGTGCACAACGAAAACAACAACGCACCCAGCGAATAGATGTCGGCCGCAAACCCGGCCGGCTCTCCATGCCAGACTTCCGGGGCCAGATAGGCGGGCGTTCCCAGAATCATTCCCGAACGGGTTTGCCCGGGGACCTCGGCAGCCGGGGGGGCGTAGGCGGGATCCGCCGGATTCTCCAGACGGTCGGGCAGAGCCACCGCCACGGTGGCGGCCTCCACCATCACACGAGGTGCCGCGGCGTGCGGTACGGTCGTTACCTTGATACGGGCCCCGTCCGAGCTGTCGGATAGATCCAACTCTCCGGTCAGCACCGAGTCTCCGGAATCCCGCCAAGACGATGCCTGCGCCCGCACATTTGGATTCGGCGGCGGGGGTGTTTGCCCGCTGACTGCATCTTCCAGCAAACGTGCAATGCCAAAATCCAGCAGTTTGGCCGTTCCCTCCTCGCTCAGAATGGCATTGGCGGGTTTGATGTCTCGGTGTACCACTCCAGCCCGGTGGGCCACGGAAAGGCCACGAGCCAGGTCATAGCCGATTCGGGCCACCTGCGACCACGGCACGGGCATCGGCAGTTGGTCCAGGCTGATTCCAGCCACAAATTCGGAAACCAGATAGGGCGAGCCATTAAGTTCACCCACTCTGTAGATGGCGACCACACAGGGGTGCTGCAGCTTGGCGATTGCCCGGGCTTCTACCAGAAATCGGCGGCGAACTTCGGCACCGCCACCGCCAGCGGAGACAAACTTGATGGCCACGGCGCGATCCAGAACGGTGTCGTGCCCCAGAAAGACCCGCCCCATCCCGCCCGCCCCGATTTGGCGTATCAGGCGGTAGCCATCAAATTCGGAAGGTAGTTCGGCTTCATTCACGAATCGGCGCCCGCTTTGGGGGCCGTTCCCCTTCGAGCCGCACCAAGACCGTATTGCTGCATTTTGGATACAAATGTTCGAAGCGGCATCCCCAACAACTCCGCCGCCCTGTTCTGAACCCCGCCCACACTCTCCAATGCCTCGGCCATCCGAGTCCTTTCCAGTGCCTGCAACTCTTCTTTCAGAGTGGTGAAGCGGCGCAGGTCGAATCGTTCAAAGGGAGAATCGCCCAAATTCGAGCCTGGCGGCGCAGGTTCAATGTTCTGTCGGGTCAACCACGGTGCTGCCTTGGAAGCAATGCTGGGAGGCAGGTCCAGGGCCCTCAAGGTGCCTGTTGCGCCAGTCGCTGCGGCAAATTCGATGACGTTGCGTAACTCACGTACGTTTCCGGGCCAATCGTGCAACGTCAGCCGACGCATGGCCGACGGCGAAATCGACTGCGGACTCTGAGGTGATGACGTGCGCACTCCCGCCAGGAAATGACGCGCCAATACCCCGATGTCCAGAGGGCGATCTCGAAGCGCAGGAACTTCGACCAGTGCCGCATTCAGACGGAAGAAAAGGTCGGGACGAAACAGCCCCTGGGCCACACGGGCTTGAAGGTCCGAATTGGTAGCGGCGACAATGCGAACGTCGATGGTGCGCTCGGTGACCGAACCCACCCGGGTCACGCTGCGGCTTTCAATGGCCCGCAGCAACTTGGCCTGTGAGTTCGGGGGGCACTCGCCAATTTCGTCCAAAAAGACCGTGCCTCCAGCGGCCGACTCCAGCAGCCCCTTCTTCGCATCGGTCGCCCCCGTGAACGCCCCCTTTGTGTGTCCAAACAGCTCCGTTTCGAACAAAGACGGCGAGATTGAGGCGCAATTGATGGCGACGAACGGGCCATGGCTACGTGAAGACCAGTAATGGACCGCTTGAGCCAGCACGTCTTTGCCCACCCCGGTCTCGCCAAGAATCAACACGGGAAGGCTGGTGGGAGCTAGTCTGCGGACCAGATCCAGCAGGCGCCTCATGGCGGGGTCTGCCGATACCAACCGAGTCGTTCCAACCAGATCCCTGCGGGCGGCCTGCTCTAATCCCCGGACTTCACCGGGTGGCGAGTTCTGGCACGCCTCTCTGGCCCCGGCGATAAGGGCATCGGGGTCCGAGCTGTCGTCTGGGCTGATTGTGAAACCTGCCCGGGCGGAAACCTCGTTTCGCTGCAGGCATTGGATCACTCGCTGCCCCGCCTGGGCGGCTGCGGCCCCTGTGTCGGTCAGACATACCAGAATCTCGGGGCCACCCACCACACCCAGCAGGTCCACGCTGCGGATGGAGTGCTCCACGCAGTCCAGGGCGTGAGCCAGAGCGTCCCCATCCGAGTGTTCCAGCAGGATGCATAGAACCGCCACAGGTCGATCCGTTCGCATCCCGCGCTCGACCTCATCAGCCAGTCTCCGGCGGAACTCCTCGGTGTTGAGCTGTGCATGGGGCGTATGCAGGCCGGGAGTCCCGGAGTACACCAGGGTAACGCCCTCGGCTGCGTCGATCGAGTTGCCCAATTGGATGGAATCGCCCGTGACAAGCTGCCACTGGTCGGCAAGACGTCGCCCGTTGACCCAGATTGGGGCCGATTGGCCGGCTGCGTGGCACAGTCGGGTCCCTTGGGAGGTCAATTCCAGCACAGCGTGGACGGGCCACAAACCGCAGTCCGGCAAAGCCAGTTCGCACTCCATTGCGGCACCAATTCGGAAGGTCCCCTGTTTGGGAAGCGGTACCGTGCGAGTGGTGGCACCCACGAAAAGAGTCAACCGGTGTAAGCGGCCTGATTTGACCGGTGATTTGTAGGCTGTATCCATGGGCCAAGAATACACGGCCCTGCCAGGATCACAAGAGAGGCCAAGGGGCTTCACTCCAATTGACAACGCCCGCCTGAATGGCCTACCATCGCCCATGCTGTAGTCTACGGGGGGATTCATGAGCGCCACCGTCCTGATTGCCGATGACACGGGACCCTGCTACGGGGATTTTGCACGCATTTTGAAGGGAACTGAACTTCAGCTCAGGCTGGTTCGCACCCCGGAAGAGTGTATGGATGCGATTCCCACGCTCAAGCCCCAAATCGTCGTGGTTTACGCTGCCATGTCCAGAGCCTTCTCGTTGATGCGCTCGCTGCGGCAACTGCCCGACTCGACCGAGCGCTCGTTGCTTGTCGTGGGCGAAGGGGAGCAAGAGGAACTGCTGACCCGACACCGAAGCCTGCCAAGTCGTGCGGACCGGTATCTGGTCCGACCCTTGGAGGACGACGAAGTCCGCCAGGCGATGTATGACCTGTTGGGTGGCAGCATGCTGGATGCTTCGGCTACCGTTTCGCAGCTTTCCGGTGCAGCCATTCAGCCGCTGGAGCCGGCCCCATCGGCCTATCAGCGATTGAACGAAGAAGTAGCGGTCTATCAGGCTCGAATTGCCCAATTGACCAAGGACCTGGAAGTGGCTTCCAAAGCAGCGAGAGAATTGGCCCAGGTGCGGGACGAAAACCAGAGTCTGAAAGAACGACTTCTACAAGAAGGAAGCGATGGCTCTGGCGTTTCACAGGATCTTTTCAAACGCCTGGAAGCAGGCTACAAAGAGACAATCGACGATCTGGAGCGATTAATTCAAGAGAAGGATGCCATCATTTCGAATTTATCGGCTCAGCGGGGCGCTCCAATGAAAGCGCCCGCGGAAACTTCGGCCCTGCAGGCTCAGATCACCGACATGCGGCGGGCCTTTCGTCAGGTGCGTGGGGCGCTGGAAGAGTTGGAAATGGCCGAGAACGACCTGGACCTTTATGCGATCACCGATTTTCTGAATCGAGACGAGGCTGGCATCGAAGAAGAGGACACGGGCTTTGGACTGGACGAGAAGACCGTTGTCGTCTCGGGCAAAGACCTCAAGAAGAAGTAATCGCCCCAAAGGTCGTCGCCGTCACTACTGCCCCCAAACTTGCCTGACTACTTGATGCCCGAGTGGGCCCGCAAACCCTATTCGGCAGCGAAAGCAAACGCGTTGCGCAAGCTGATCAGTTCGCCGTAGTCCTCGGTGTAGGAGTCCACCACCATGTGGATCAGATAGCTTTGGTAGGCCGTGGAATAGTACCAGTGCCAGGCGACCTGCAACTTCCCTCTGCACAAGGATTCAGACTGGGCCAATCCCCGCACCGGCTCACGATACAGCACCTTGCTCTTGTGCCAGAACTCCGCGGTGCAGACCTCTTTGTCCATGACCAAATCGACTCGGTAATCCGGATTGTCAGGCATGGGCTCCAGGCACATTCCCCCGATGGACCACTCCTTGCGTTTGGCCCCCAGCGGCGTTCCGGATTCGCCTTCCGTACCGGCCTCGGAGCGGCGCATGCGCCAAATGGGAACGTTGGAGCCGGTCTTCACCAGCGTCAGATCAAAAATGGACAACGAATCGCTTCCCGGCTCTGCAGCAGCATCCCGAAGCAGCACAAAACGGCCGTCGGCCGACGCTTCCAGTTTCAGTCCGTCACACACAGCACCCTTGGATTTGGGATCGACACTGGCATCCGGGGCAGGGGGCTGACCGGCCGTGACGCTGCCGCTACCCTCGATGGTGTTGGCCTGCACCGGTGCTGCTTCTGCTTTGCTCGGGTTAGCTTCAGTACGTCCCTTCCAAATGACAAACGCTCCAAACGCGATGGAAATCACCAGGGCAGCGATCCATCCGGCCCACCGCCCCGCACTCATCCCCCCCGCACTCCATCCATGAAGCCGACCGGGGACCAGCCTTTCCAGCCGGTTTCGAACTTGCTGCTGATCCGTCGGGAAGGCCAGTTCCAAGGTGCGCAATGCCCCCCGGGCCAACGCGTCTCGCACCTCGGAGGCCCCTCGCATCGAGAGCCGGCGCAGCAGCGATTCGCTGATTTCTAACAGCGGCAGCACTTCATCGGAGTGGACCAATCTTGGCGTGTTGGTGATGTACCAATCGACCAGCCGCTCTTCCAGCGCCTTGCCGCCCACACACGACGGAAGCAGGTGCTCCACGGTTCGTACCGCTTCCCGTGTCCACCCCATACCGCTCAAACGCTCAAGTTGCACATCTGCCAGCCAGTTGCGAACCACGCGCCCGGCCTGAAACCGCACCCGGGAGGCCAACCCATCCAAGAACTCCTGGGTCTGCCGGGACGCCGTCGGTTTGCCCGTGGAATCCAGGACCAAGGGAGTTGCCCAGTCCACAATTCGGTTGTGGGTCTCTTCTTCCTCCCCGGTCAATTCCAGGATTCGGTCTATCACTCCCATCTGAGCCGTCATCACCGAAGTCTCGGCAAGTTCCCGGAAAAGGTTGGGGAGTATCCCGACGACCACGGCGCTTCGCCCCGCCGTTCCCACACGCTTGGCAAACCATTCGGACAATTCGTCGGCTTCCTGCCTGGCCTCTCGAATCTCAAGTTGGCCTCGCAGAAATGCGTGGAGTTCAATCTTGGATTCCTCGCCAAGCCGTCCCACGGATGCCCATGTCTTAAAGGCGCGTACCGCCTCAGGGGCCCCCTCCAGCAGGGACTCTTCGATGTGCGACCTGGCAAAACCGAAACTGCCCGCCAGGCAGGCGAACCGGCCAAGCAGATCTCCCAAAGGCTGGCCAGCCTCTTCCAACGCGTGCATGTGGCCCAGCAACTGCTCCACAAGATCGTGGGTGCCGATGCCTCGTTCCACTCCCCGAGCCAGAATCGACGCAGAGATCTTTAGCTCGGGAAGTTCGTCCAGCCGGGCTACCGAGGCCTCGCCCCGACTCAGCCTCAAGAAACGGTCCGAACTGTCCTCTCGCCTTAGATAGCTGTCCACGTCCTCCGGTTGAAGCGTCTCACCCAGCAGAACCTCGGCATGCTGCAAACACTCCCGCCGAAACGCCTCTCGAGTGGCCAGAGAGGCCTCTTCCAGGCGGGGCATCAGCTCTTCTTTCCGCCGACGATTTTCCGTCAGCAACGGAGCCAGCACCAGCCATTCGGTCCCGCCCACCTGATCCGGATTGCCTCCAACCTGGAAATAGAGTCGGGCCATCGTCTCGTATCGGTGCGAAAGGGTCCCCTTCCGCACCAGCAGACGCAATGCCAGTTGTTCAATAGAGGACTTGACCTCGTCCCGAAGCCGAAGGCGACTGGCTGCGAACGCCAGATGAAGCCCGGACTGGTATGGGGCAAACCCAAGGTCCAAAGCTTCCTTCATAGCCTGACGGCCCCGTTCCAATTCGCCCGTGCCCAAAAAAATTCGGCCACGCACAAAGGCAACAAACCCATGGGTCCAAGCTTCGGATACCTCTTCGGTCAACAGGCCGTCCAGACGGTCCAAAAGCTCGTGGCGTTCCGTGCGCATCTGCTCTTTGGACGCGTCGTCCATGCCCGATGGGTCGGCACAGAATACATCCCCACCAAATCGCAGAGTCAATTCGCTGGCCAGCAACTCCAGTCGACCAATCAGACGTTCATCGGCAGGGGCGGGGTTCCGCATGGTGCGAGCGTACTGAATACCGAACTCGAACTCCGCCGTCTTCAGTGCCGCCAGAGTCTCTTCGTCCTGGGCCAATGGCAGCGCCCGACCCAAAGCCTCGGCCAAGGACTGCGTGGTCTCGGTGAGCTGAATGGTGAACCGGGACTGGCAAAATCGGCTCAGCGTGAAGGGACCGCTGGTGCCAAGTGCCGACACAAAGGCCAGAGCGCTCTCCAAGGCATGCGTCGAATCGGGGTCCGTTATGGTCCCGGCATAGGTCAGGTCCAGAACCGTCCACGCAGACCATTGCTGCGCCGCAGCAAGCATGCTGATGTGTTTCGAAAGAGGTTCTGAGGAGAGCAGAGAGTGAATCTCTTTTAGCCACGAGTGTTCACCGAACTCCAGGTTCGATTCGACGGCAAGAACCGCTTCCAGTTGCTCCACAAGCAGGCCCAGCGACGCCAGCCCATCGGCCATCGAGACGCCCTTCTCAATGGCCCCCCTCAGTAGCTGGGCCCGCTTTAGAAGCGCCGCCGGCGAAGCGGAGTCCGGCCCCTGCCCCAGCACAGCCTCTTCCTCAAGAAGGACCGCACCGGAGTAGCGGAAGCGCTCTCCCATGACCCTACTGTCCTCGCTATACACCCATTCTCCAAACCGGTTACCGACGCCGGGTTTCAGATTTGACGCGCGTATAACGCCACATAACGAAGCGCTCGTCAAGGACCAGCCGCTGCGCCAACCTAGCCAGGATCGGTGAGGAGGGGGTTTTCGGCCAATTCCATATCAAGGGGGCCCG
>CAYTWV010000207.1:0-7530 GCA_964442235.1 uncultured Myxococcales bacterium
GTGGTTCACGTCGATGACGACGGTCTTCACATCGGCATCTTGCTTGCAGGGGGCCGAGATCAGCACGCGCTTGGCGCCGCCCACAAGGTGCTTGCGGGGGTCGCTGTCGGGCTTGGCGGTGTCCACGAACTTGCCCGTGGATTCCAGCACGTAGTCCACGCCCAGTTCCTTCCAGGGAAGGGTGGTGGGGTCGGTGTTGGCGTAGAACTTGATCGCCTTGCCGTTGACGATGAGGGCGTTTTCCTGAACTTCGATGGTGCCCTTGAATCCGCGATAAACGGAATCGTACTTGAGCATATAAGCAAGAACTTCAAGCTTGCTGATGTCGTTGATAGCGACGATTTCCAAATCGGGATAGTTGCTCGGGTTCTCGGCAATTACCTTAAGAGCCAACCGACCAATTCGACCAAAACCGTTAATCGCAATTTTAACCTTAGCCATGATTCCACTCCTTGTTATAGTGGTCCCCAGGACCGGCCCAAGTTTGGCCCTTTTCATATCAAAGTCAAGGCCGGGCGCCGAAAATTCGGACCATCCGGTCGCTGTTTTAGCCCGTGTTGTGACCTGTGCCGCAACAGGTGCAACCCTCGACGCGTTGACCCACCCGGCAGAGGGCACGTGCGCAGGGGCGTCCGAAACCGTATGGGCCTGCAAGCTGGGGTGTTTTTTGGAGTGGGGAGACTTGGGGGGTAGCATGCGGCGGAACGCGTTTGCAGCAAAGAGGCAACTCGATGACGGGAACCGTATTGATGGCGATATGGATGGGGATGTGGACGTGGGGGTGGCCCGGTAGTGCCGTGGCGCAGTCGGCAAGTGCAGTGTCCGATGGAAACAAAGCGCTTTCGGGCCAGGTGATGGAGGTGGATCCCACACCCTACATCGAACAATACGCAGAGTGGAAGAAGGCCGAGACGCTGTGGCGAAAGGGGTCCCAAGAGGCCGCATTAAAGGCTTTCGAAGGGCAGTTCCGAGAGCTGAAAGGCAACCCCGGAGTGGCCGTAGGGCTGGCGTTACGTGCAGGCAGCCTGCTGAAAGAGAAGGGCAAGTGCGCCGAGGCGTTGCCTTGGTTTGCGAGGGCGGACGGACCGGATTCCCCGGTTCGCAATTGGGCCAGATTCCAGGCCGGGCAATGTTTGCGGACGTTGAAGCGAGGCGTCGAGGCAGCGGAGATGTTGTCTCGGGTGGAGCCCTGGTATGCAAATCGAGCCTTGGCCATGCGCTGCCGGTGTATGGCTCTTATCGAGGCGGGCAAACGAGAGGAATTCCTGGCGTGTGCGGCGCTGCATCGCACGACCGAGGGGGCCGATCCCAAGTTGGTGGCTGAAGAGGCCAGGGTCTTGGCCGCAAGTGGGCAGGCTGCGATGGCCGCCGAAGTATACCGGTTGCTTGCCTCGGCCTTTCCGACCTCTAGCGAAGCCGTGGGCGTGCTGGACGTTCTAAAGGGGTTGGAGCCCAAGGCGGGAAGCGTTTCGGCGCTGACCCTTGGCGAAGGGGTCATGCGGGCCCAGCGGTTTTATGAACGGCACAAGTTCCAAAGTTCGGGTCAGTCGGCGGATGTGGTGTTGGGCAAGGCCAAGTCAGGCAGCGCCGAATGGTGCGAGGCCATGGGGGTAAAGGGGTCTGCATTGGCCAAGTCTGGTCGCCAGACCGATTCCCTGCCCTATTTCCAGCAGATGATGGAGCGCTGCAAGGGGCAGTACCGGGATATCTATTTTTATCGTGCTGCCGAAGCGGCTCGGGCGGCGGGAAAGCCGGAACTGCTGCAGCAATTCACTTTGACGCTGCTGGCCACATTCCCACAGTCGACGCTTTGCGACGATGCGTTGTTGTTCCTGGCCATTGGCCAAGAACGGTCCGGGCAGGGCGATGCGTCCAAAAAGTCGTTGGAGCTGTTGCTGGAGAAATATCCCCAGGGGGACATGGCCTCCGAGGCAGCGTTCCTGCTGGTTTTTGGGCTGTTCCAGCAGAAGAAGTATGCGGAAGCGACTGGCCAGGCCACGGTCATGATCCCGCTGCTGCCCGCCAGAGAGGACTATCGAACGGACGGACGACTGGCGTATTGGTCGGCCCGAGCGATGCAGCTTCAGGGTAAGAAGAAAGAAGCCAGAGAGCTGTTTCGAAGCATCCTGGAACAGTACCCGCTAAGTTGGTACGGACTGCTTGCCTACGCCAGATTGGAAGCGGGCAAGAAGGGTGCGGGGGACAAGGCGATTGTTCGTGCGGCCCGCAACTCGGTTGCCCTGTTGCCTCCATTAAAGGAAGTCCTTCAGCAGGCGCCGGCGGATTTGCCGAATCTGGTGACGGGAATCATCTTGCTGCGCTCGGGCTTGACCGACGAGGCGAGAAACGAATTCGATGCGGCGTTCGGGCAGGTGGCGGGAAGCAGTCCGACATTGCGGCTGCTAGAAGCGGCGCTGTACCATGCCGGTGGCCACATCGATATTTCGCATCAGATTCTTCGGAGGGAAGTCCCCGATTTTTCCTATGCCTGGCCCACGGCGGAAGACGATCGTTGGTGGCACATGGCGTATCCCGAGGGGTTTGCCGAGTTGTTGAAGGCCGAGGCGGGCAAACAGGGCGTGCCGTGGTCGCTGGTGATGGCGGTAATGCGGGAAGAATCGGGGTTCAATCCTGAAATTGTCTCGTATGCCAATGCGTACGGACTGATGCAGATCCTGCCCAAGACGGCGTCGGGAGTGGCCAAGAAGAAGATCGACCCGGAACAGCTAAAGATTCCGTCGGTGAACATCCCACTGGGTGTGGAGTATTTTGCGGGGCTGATGAAGCGGTTCAATCACCCGGCCTTGGCGGCGGCGGGCTACAATTCGGGTCCCGGGGGTGTGAAGAAGACCATGGACCGCTATTCGGGGACGGAACTGGACGAGTTTGTGGAGAGCATTCCCTACGACCAGACCCGACGGTATACCAAACGAGTGGTCTCGTCGGCGTGGCGGTATCACATGTTGTACGGGGATAAGGATTGGAAGGGAGTCTCGCTGAAGATTCAGCGATGACCCCCGGTTCGTTTGGGTCTTAGGGGCAGGAAGCCGTGATGGTGTACTCGCCCTCTTCGCCGTTATACCCATCCACCACAATGTAGTAGGTCTTGCCGGCAACGGCGTCGATGGTGACCTTTTCCATGGCCGAATCCAGGCACAAGGTCGCCAGGCAGGCGCCGTCGACGTCGGGGGTCAGGACCATCACGTCCAGGTCGGCGGTTTCGTCGGTAAGCGTGAACGTGACGGGGCCGGTGGCCACGGCGGTGAATTCGTAGGTGTACTCACGGCCGGGGTAGGTGAAGAAGGGGGAGCAGGAGTAGCTGTCGATGACGTCGGTTGCCCCGGAATTGTAGGTGGCCCAAGCGTCCGAATCGCCGCATTCCAGGATCCAGTCGGGCATACATTCGGTTTCCGCACAGGCGTCGTTGCCTTGGCAGTCGAAGTCGTCGCAGTCGACATAGCCGTCCATGTCGTTGTCCTTAGAGTCGGCGCAGTCGGATTCGAAGGTCGAGTCGCCGCACGTCAGGGTAATGGTGTACCAGCCGCTGCCCGGCAGGCCATAGGATTCATCGCCGTCGACCACCAGATAGTAGGTATTGCCGGCGACGGCCTCAAAGGTGGCGGAAGAGAGGCCATAGGTGAGGCAGTTTTTGGGTTCGCAGCCTTCTCCGAAGGACTCCAGCACGAAGACTTCGGTGCCGCCGGCCTCTTCGGTGAGGTCCACGGTCACGGTTCCCGTGGCGGGAGAGGTGAAGGTGTAGGTGTATTCGGGGCCGTCATAGGTGGAGAAACCTTCGCAGGGATAGGCCGTGATGAAGTCGGTGCTTCCGGACCAGCTATTGTCATAGGTGTCCGTGCCTCCGCAAGTCAGGGTCCAATCGGGTTCGCAGGTTCCGCAGATCAAGTCGCCGGGAACGCAGGTGCCCCAAGAGCAGGAATCGCCCGAGGTACAGGCGTCGCCGTCATCACAGGCGGTGCCGTCCAGGTACTCTTCCACGATACACCCGACAAATGCGTCGCAGGCGTCCAAGGTGCAGTCGTCGCCGTCATTGCAGTCCGGTGTGCCCGAGCCGACACAAAGGCCCTGATTGCAGGCGTCATCCAAGGTGCAGGCGTCGAAGTCATCGCAGCTTTTGCCGTCGGCGGTGAAGACGAATTCACACTTGCCCGTGGTGGGGTTGCACTGGTTCGATTTGCACTCGGTGTCGGCCAGGGTGTCGCAAACGACAATGGTGGTGGGGGCGATTTGGCACTTGTAGCCGATGCAGCGGTAAACGCCGTTGCACAGGTCTTCGTCGTTGCGGCTGTCGCACTCGTCGTCGGTGGTGCAGGAGCATTCCAGAGTCTGGGTGCCCTTGCATTCGCCCTGGGCGCAGATGTCGTTGACGGTGCAGTTGTCGTTGTCGTTACAGGCGTTGACATTGTAGGTATAGATGCAGCCGATGGCCGAGCTGCAGCCGTCGGTGGTGCAGAGGTTCTGGTCGTCGCAGACGATGCTCTGGCCCTTGCAGACGCCGGCCTGGCACTTGTCGTTTTTGGTGCAGGCATTGTTGTCGTTGCAATCGGAGGCATCGGCAACGGGTTGCACCACGCAGGCGCCGGTTTCGGGGTTACAGGTGGCCGATTCGCAGGTGCCCGTGGCGACGTTTTTGCAGTCCACCACGGAGGCCGTATCCAGCTTGCATGTGCCCGAAATGCACTTGATGGTGCCGTTGCAGAGGTCGGCATCATTGGCGCAGTTGGCGTCAGTGGTGCAGGGGCCGCAGGTGGGGTCGGGGGTGCCGACGCAGTTGCCTTCGACGCAGTGGTCGCCGGTGGTGCAGGGGTCGCCATCGCCGCAGTTGCCGTCTTTGGGGGTGTAGACGCAGCCCGTTGTCGGCTCGCAGGTGTCGCTGGTGCAGGCTTTGCTGTCGTTGCAGTTCACCGGCAGGCCCACGCAGGTGCCAGCCGAGCAGTAGTCGGCCTGGGTGCATGCGTTTTTGTCGTCGCACGTGGTGCCATCCAGGGCCAGTTTCTCTTCACATTTGCCCGTGGTGGGGTCGCAGGAATTGGTCTTGCAGGGGTCGTTTCCGGCGTTGCAGGGGACCACCGTGTCGGCGTCCACCACACACTTGCCGGCCACACACTCCAGAGTTCCGTTGCAGAGGTTCCCGTCTTCGTAGGGGATGCAGTCCTGGGTCGTGGCGCAGGTGCACTGGTCGGTGCCTTTGCACTGGCCGTCCACGCAGGCGTCATCGCTGGTGCACAGGTCATTGTCCTCGCAGACGGTGCCATCGGCGACATCAGACTTGGTGCAGCCGATGTCGGGGTTGCAGGCGTCGTCGGTGCAATCGTTGCCGTCGTTGCAGGTCAGGGGATCGCCACGGCAGATGCCCTTGTCGCAGGTGTCTTCTTTGGTGCAGGCGCTGGAGTCATTACAGGCCGTACCGTCCGGCAGATCCTTATAGATGCACTCTCCGGCAGCGGGGTCGCAGGCAACGGACTTGCAGGCCACTTCAGGAAGGTTGGAGCAGTCGACTACGCTGTTGGCGTCGTCGGTACACACCTGGTTCACGCAGCGCAGGATGCCATTACACTTGTTGCCGTCGTCCTGCTTCTCGCAGTCTGCGTCCAGGGTGCAGGGGTCGCAGATGTTGGTGCCGCCGGTGCACTCTTTCTTGTCGCAGGCCTCACCCTGGGTGCAGGGTTTCTGATCGTCGCAAGGCGCAGTGTTTGCCGTGAACAGGCAGGTGCCCGTCTCGGGGTCGCAGGAGTCGTCCGTGCAGATATTCTCGTCGCTGCAGGCCTTGGTCGTGCCCTTGCACTCGCCCAGATAACACTGGTCGTTGTCGGTGCACGCCTGGCCGTCGCTGCACAACACGCCGTCTTCGGCGTCGACGATCTCGCACATGTTTTGAATGCAGGCGACTGTCTTGCAGGGCCCGGGAAGCGACTTGCCCGAGCAATCCTCTACGGTGTTGCATCCAAAGAATATTTCGGGTTCCAGATCTTTGGCCGTGTCAGGAGTAAACGTGTCTTGAACCACGTCGGTGGTGCCAACGGACCCACCCTCGCTGCAACCAAAAACAACAAAAGAGGATAGTAAAATCAAAATACCGATACGTGAAAGCGCCATGTGAACCTCCGTTCGTACATCCATTCAAAGCTCGATTGGAGCCGGGACTATCGCGCCGATTCGATGGAAAAGTCAAACGCCACGCGCACGCTAGGCTCTTGTCACTCACTGGGGTGCGTGGTAGGGTGACGGCGCTGAGCAAGGAGGCGATCATGCGGAAAGCGTTGGTGATATGTGGGCTTTGTGCGGTGTTTGCTGCTTGGGGCTGTGGCAGTTCCGATGAGGGCGCCGACAACGTCTCCCAGCCCGATGTGGCAGCAGATTCGTTGGGCGACAGCGAAGTGGAAGAAGTGGCAACACCCGTCGTGGATCTGCCGTGGGTTCCTGTGGACGGGGGCGAACTTTCGGGTGTGAAGTCGGTTCGGGGCCTGGCTTGCTCGGGCACCACGATTCATCTGGCCGTGGATGGTGAGTCCACGGGCACGTGGATGGTGGACCAGATGACAGGCGAACCCATGGCCAAGGTGTTCGAGGGGACGGGGCTTCTTGCGGCGTCGGACTCGGGCGTGGTGGTTGCCACGGGCGGTGCCAACGTGACCGCAGCGATCATTGTGGTGGCGCCCGACGGGACGGCCACGGACCAGGGGTTGGCCGTGGAGCAGACCGAAGTTCGGGATCTGGTCTTTGCCGGCGGGAAGATCCTGGCCATGTCCAAGGACTGGGCCAAAGCCGAATATCTGGTGTACCGGGGCAGCGTGGGCCTGATGGCTTTCGAGCAGGCGGGGCAGCGCACCAATGAGACGGGAATGAGCTTCTATTCCGATGGAGAAACTCTGTATCGCATGACCGTGTTGAACGGCACGCTGGGTTCGGCCTGCAGGCAGCTTTCGGCCACTGCCGGAGCGGAAGAGGCCTGGACGGTTTGCCCTGGTTTCCCCGAGTGGGTCCAGAGCAAGACCACCGATCCGTACAGCATCAAGGCCGAGATCTTCGGTGCGGGTCCCAAACTGGGTGCCTGGTTCCGGGTCTCGAACAAGGGTGCGAACGAATACCATGTGTACGCCGGTGGGGCGGGCAGTTATACCGAACTTAGCGGATACCCGGTCTTGGAACCCTCTGCCTGGCACCATACGGGCAACGACTTGTTTGTTGGTTACCTGGGTGGCGCCGGCAAGTCTGGGGTCTGTGCGGGTGCGGCGGCCGCCGATGCCCCAGCCCGGGATTTGTCCGAAGGTCTTCCTGCCGCGGCCCACGAAAAGGATGGCGTAGTCGCTTTTTGCCAGTCTTCCAACCGCCTGGTGGCGGCCTGGCTGACGTTTGGCGGCCGTCAAGCCTCTGCACCAAGCCGCCGTCGCCAGCCATAGCCCAGCAACCCAATGACACCGGCGACTAGCAGCGTGAGCGTGCCGGGTTCGGGAATGACCAAATTAACCGCAACATTCTGAGCAGTATACCTAAATCCAACCCCCTGCACAT
>CAYTWV010000208.1:0-952 GCA_964442235.1 uncultured Myxococcales bacterium
CGACCCGTGAGAGCCGTGGGAACCGTGGGAACCGTGGGAGCCGTGCGAGCCGTGCGAGCCGTGGGAACCGTGCGAGCAGTGACCGGCCACGGACATTTCCATGTTGTCCAGGCCTTCGCCCGCCACGCCACCTTCGCCACCCAGGGCGTGTCCGGCAGTGGTGCCCGCCATCAGAAGGAATGTCGAGATCTGCGCCGCCTGCTTGCGGGTGATCTTGCCTTCCTCACTGAAGAGGAAGTCCTTCGCCTTTTTCTTGAGACGCGGAAGCTTGTCATTCATCGTGAATTCCTCCCAAACGGGGCTCTGTCCTGCGGAACGGACTATTCGTGCGAAAAGTACACGCTCCGGTCTCTCACTATCGTCCAACGGGCAAGGATGTCAAGAATTTCCTGGTCACCCGACGCCAGTTTGCCGAACAAATAGTCCAAAATCGAGTGGAAAATTTTGCAGCGCGAATTGGTAGCTGGGACGCCATGCAGGCTGCCCTGCTCGGCATAGTTGTAAACGGGGCACACGCCGCAGTACGGCTTGTAGACGCACTCCATGCAGTGAGGCAACGTCTCGAGCGTTGACGCAAGCGTGAGCGCCTTGACGGTGTTTGACTCCATGAGGTCACTGTACGAGGAACCGGGCAGGGTCCCGATCTGGAAGATGTCGTCTCCCATCTGATAGACCATACGCCCTTCGTCACAGGTGAACACGGTACCGTTGTAGTTGTACGCCACCTGACCGATGCCCGCGCCGCAGGGCGATCGCAGGTCCAGATAATTGGGGTCGTATCCCGACATGATCTTGGTCAGCAGGATGGCCGCAGTGCGTTCCAGGATTTCGACGCCCTTGCGATTCAACTCCAGCATGTAGTCCAGGCACTTCACATAGAAGTCCAGGAATTCGTCGGCCGTGTAGCCGATCTGCTCATAGGTCTGCCGGGCAAACCCAAAGGGATTCAGCG
>CAYTWV010000208.1:962-7513 GCA_964442235.1 uncultured Myxococcales bacterium
GGCCTTGCGGCCCAGGGCCACATATTCATCAATAACTTCCCGAGGATGCCCCAGGGTCTTTTTGGTCACGGTCAGCAGGGCCTCGACATGGTACAGGTTCGGGTCCAACCCCTTGCCCTGGTATCCGTCGTCGATGCGGTGCATCCATTTCACGGCCTGATCATACGCACTGCCCTTGAGCAGTTTACGGTTGTGATCATGTATCTCTTTGGGGCCGTCCACCGAAGTGCAAAGCTGGACGTTGTTCTTGATCAGGAAGTCGAGCTTCTCCTGGTCCATCAGGGCCAGGTTCGTGATCAACGAGAACTCAAGTTTCTTGCCCGCCGTTCGGTTCTTCTCGATGGCATAGTCCACAATGAACTGCACCGTGCCGAAGTTCGCCAAGGGCTCGCCGCCCTGGAACTCGATGGTGATGTTCGGCGATGGAGATTCGAAAATCGTGTCCACCACGTCTTTGGCCAGTTCGGGAGACATATCAAACGACGTCTCGCCCATGTCCCGCCGAGAGGCGTGACAATACGCACACACCTCGTTGCACCTCAGGGTCACGATGACGATGTGCAGGTACGGCCCGTTGAACAGGAATGCATTCTTCGTCGAGTACTTCTGCGCCATGGCATCCACGGCACCTGGCACATTAAAGAAGTGCTTCGACAGCAGCTCAGAGTGTTTCTCCGAACCTTCTGCCAGAGTCCCCGAGACAAAGGCTTCAAACTCTTCCCGAGTCAGAACCGCGTACTCCCCGACCTCGTTGGTAATCAGATAGCGGCTTCCCAACTCTCCAAAACGGAAAGGCATCACCTTCGAAAGGCCCTTTCCTTTGAGAACATCCAGCCCCATTCCCATGGTTACCCTCGGTCCGATATGGTTTCGACCAGTGCATAATTGAGAAATTCGTCCGCAACCACTGCGGCCACTTCCTCATCCAGCGGCTTCACGTGGACCTCGATCTTGTCCTTCCCCGAAGCCTTCACTTCGATGGAAGCAAGTTCGGCAAAGGCCTCAACAGCCCGTTTGACCGCCGTCATCCGGTACAGGGACCGGTCCAGCACGATCTTCTTCATGCCTTCTCCCCCCCGTCCTTCTCGCCGGCCGGAGTCTCGCCGCCAAACTTCTCTTCCCACGGAACCGCAATGCCCAGCGGATCATCCAGGTAATCCATACCGTCCTGAGCCGGCAACTCCAAATCCAAACCACCGCCGGAATTGCCCGGCATGGCCGAATAGAGCGCCCGATGCACGATGGCATCCCGCAGTTTCTCGGTCCGCTTGGCTACCTTCAGCCGCAGCGCATGGTTCAGCAGTTCGTTCTCGAACTCGCCCGCAATGCGGTCAAATTCTTTCTTGACGGTCTCGGGCTTCGCTCGAAGCTGCACCACGATATCCTGTGCTTCCCCTTTCGTAAGGAACACGTAACATTTATCAACGTAAACATAGGCAGCAGCGTAGATAGCCTCAAGAGGATACATGCGCTGATTGACAACAATCTGCTTCTCTATGGCCATGCCCGACTCTCCGCTCGTTACAAGTTACCAAAATTGCCGAAATCCCACGCTGCGCCGGGGCCTTAAGCCCCCTGTTTTTGCGCCTTGCGGGGAACCCTTGCCACAATAATCGGCGGTCCCAGTGATGTAAAGCGCAATCCTATCTATCGCCCACCGTGCGGGCCTCTCGCGCCCGTTCAAGGGTCACCGCCTTGACTTCTGCCGTCTTCAGTTTCCAAAAGTCCATGCGCCCGTTCAGCCACATCAACTGTCCTTGAATTTGTGCGACCTGCTCCGCCTTCGTGCGGTAGGCCGAATACTCCTGGTAGGCCAGCGAGGCCGTTTGAACGTAGCCGATGGGATCCTTGCGCACCGCTTCCGACAGAGTCAGATGAATTCCCATCTGAGCCATGGCCGATTCGATGTCGCGATCGGGCACTACCAGTTTGGGTTTTGTGGTGGGATTGAACTGATAAACTTCCGCATTGACAGTGAGTTTCCCGCCCGGTTCGGGTTTGACGCGCCGCACCAACGTCAATCGCTGGAATCCGGCCACGCCCTCAAGCAGGCGCTTCAGCTGGTCGTCGGACATCGATGGCAACGTCACCACGACCTGGTGTACGGCCCGCACGTCGACCCAAGAGAGTTTGAGTTCTTTGTCAGCGGGTATCTCTTCGGGCAGAGGGCGACCTTCCAGAATGGACTGGCTGCTCATCCACGCCTCAATCTTGAAGCCCATGATTTGGGCAAGCCCCTGCCATTCGGCCTCAACCTGTGCCAGGTCATGGGTTTCGGGGATGGCTTGAAGGACGCCCAGTCTGGCCATGTCGGCCGTCAGGGTCTCTGCTTCTTTCTTCAGGGCCTCTTCTCGTGCCAGCAAGTCCCGGGCCCAGAGGACATGGGCCTCGGCTCGGTCCCGCAGCATACGAAGCAGCGCCACGGTACTGTCTTCTGCCTTCACCTCGGCCTCTTGGGCCGGCTCCTGGTCCTCTTCCACATCACCGTCCCCGGCGGGGGCCGGTGCCTGGGCGGGCTCTGCTGCGGCAGCGACCGGTTCCACGGCCTTCAAAGCCGGCTTTGGAGCCAAGTCTTGCGAAAGTGAGTCCTGCGCTGCCTCGGCCTTCTTTTTGGCTGTTGCCTGCTCCTTGGAGGGGTCGGGACTGCGGCACGCACCCATGGCAAGCACCATGCCCACCACCAGGGCCCATACCCCAAGTCCATTGGCCCGCCACAACATGGCCGCTTCTCGTCGACCGAACGTCAGTTTGCTTTCCAGAACCCTTGCCATTTCCGTTGCCCTCCCTGCGGGCGGCCGATACACTTGCGGCCTGCGGCGCCATTCTAGGAGCCGTTGGGGCCATTGTCCAGGAGGGTGCCGTGGCGAAGACTCAGGAACCTGTCCGATTTGAAGAACTGGTCACAGGCGTAGAGGAAATAGTCACCCGTTTGCAAGGCGGTGCCGTGCCCCTGCACGAGGCGTTAGAACTGTACGAGAAGGGATATGCTCTGCTTCGTCAGGCTCAAGGACAGTTGGATGCGGCGCACGAAAAGCTGGAGATGC
The DNA here is from genome assembly GCA_964442235.1 of uncultured Myxococcales bacterium. Lineage (GTDB taxonomy): Bacteria > Myxococcota_A > UBA9042 > CAIXZC01 > CAIXZC01 > CAYTWV01. Next base: position 4,007 of record CAYTWV010000208.1, read on the forward strand.
TGAAGAAAGATGGCGAAGCAACCCCGTGAGCGTCTGGACGTGCTGATGGTCGAGCGGGGCCTTGCCCCCACTCGCCAGAAGGCTCAAGCCATGATTCTGGCCGATGCCGTCCTGGTCAACGACCGGGGCAGTCAGAAGCCCGGCAACCTGATTGCACCCGATGCGGTGGTGCGAGTGCGCGGCAACCCCATCCCCTATGTGTCACGCGGAGGCCTGAAACTGGTCCACGCCCTGGATGCCTTTGGCATTGACCCCACGGGATTGCGCTGCCTGGATGTGGGCATCTCCACCGGCGGCTTCACCGATTGTCTGCTTCAGCGAGGGGCAGTCCACGTGACGGGCGTGGACGTGGGGAAGGCCCAGGTGGACTGGAAGATTCGCCAGGACCCTCGCGTCTCGTTAATGGAAGAGACCAACTTCCGCTATGTGCTTCCCGCATCCCTGGGTGACCCCTTTGATTTGTGTGTCATCGACGTCTCGTTCATCTCGTTGACGATCATCCTGCCCGTGGCTTCCGCCTGCGTACGGCCCGGCGGGATGCTGATTCCGCTGGTCAAGCCACAGTTCGAGGTGGGCCGGGAAGATTTGGGCTCAAAAGGGGTGGTTCGAGACCCTCAAAAGCGCCTGGATATGGTCAAGAAGATCAGCGAGTGTGCCGCTGGGCTTGGTTTGCTGGTGCTGGCCGATACGGAATCGCCGGTTCCCGGTCCCGAGGGGAACATCGAGTTCCTGCTGAAATTACAAAAGCCACAATAGGCGACGCCTCGCCGTGCAGCATCAATCGGACGCCCACTCCCTCACGGTCGTGGCACAGACACAACAGGGAACCCGACTACACAGCGGCTCCCGGGCTCATTTAGAACTACGGTTCTGTCGAGGGCACCGGTGCGCGCCGGTCCAAACGTTGGGTGGTCCAGGGAGTGCGGGACCAGAGCAGCCGCCGAAGTTGCAGCGACGTCACGGCCAGCGACAGTTTGGAGCCCGGCACATACGGCCGCAGATTCAGTCCCAGCAAATCACCCTGTTGCGAAAACAGAGGGTAGCTCATGGGCAAGCCCACGGGGCTTACCAGGAACTGTCCCAGGGGCGGTTCGGCCCGAGTATCCAGAATTCCCCAGAAGATATTGGGAAAACCCAGCGGGTCGTCCAGGGTGTAGGCCACGGGCTGGCGCAGGTGCAGCGCCCCCGGTGCCAGCAAGGTTGGGGCGCACCCTTGCCGCAGCACGCCGGGTTGAATCAGCGCCACACCCAGAGAAGGAATCTGGTGAACCACCTTCACGGCCACCCAGTCGGGGGCCTTTCGGGTTCGTGCGCGGACTCGTTGGGCGTCGGCTACCAGAAACTGAGAGACCAGAATCCAGGTTTGGCCGCCGGGCAGGCGCAGGCAGACGCCCTGGCCGAAGGTCGGGGCAATGAACTGGGCATCTTCGCCCGGCGAGGGCTTGCGAAGGGACTCGACTTCCACAATTTGCCCGGCCAGTCGTTCCTTAAGTTCCTGCATGGCCTGATAGGAGAGCATGGGCGAATTCTGGGCGGTCACGCAGTGTAGCAGCACCAGCAAATACCCGAACATCTGCGACCTCCCCCGGTAATCAGAGAGTCAGCATGCGCTCTAGCGCCATACGGGCATCATGAACCACCTCGGGGTCCACATGGACCTGATGGCTGGCCGGCCATTCACGCAGCAGATTCAGCACCGACTGGGCCGTGGTTCGGTACATGTTCGGGCACATGGACGTTGCCAGGGGGACTACGGTTCGATCCGGAAAGTTCATGGCAAGCCGTTTGACCAGATTCACTTCGGTGCCGATGACAAACACATCGCCGGGCTTGCCCTGCTCCACCTGCTGCACCAGATACTGCGTGGACCCCGATCCATCTGCTGCCAAAACCACCTCTTCGGGACATTCGGGATGAACCAGAACTCGGGCCCCGGGGAACGCTTGTCGAGACTGGGTCACGTGCTGGGTGGTGAACCAGGTGTGGACATGGCAATACCCATTCCAGACCACGACCCGGGTGGATTCCAGGGCCGGCCCGGACGGCAGCGGCGCAAAGGGGTCAATGCGCACCACGGGGCCCAGGCCCAATTCTCGGGCGGTATTGGAGGCCAACATCTGATCCGGCAGAAAAAAGGCCACATCCGCCCTCTCCAAAGCCCAGGTCAGGGCCTTTCGGGCGTTGCTCGAGGTACAGACCACCCCACCCTCTTTGCCCGTGATGGCTTTGACTGCAGCACTGGAATTCACATACGTAACCGGAACAATCGATCGGCCGGGCAACCTCTTGCGAAGGGCCTCCAGCATTCGCTCGACGTCAGCGGGATCGGCCATGTCGGCCATAGGGCAACCGGCGCTGGGTTCAGGCAGATAGACTTGGGTTCCTTCGGGGGCCAATACGGCAGCGGACTCACCCATGAACGAGACGCCACAAAAGGCGACTTTGGCAGCGTGGCTTGTAGCAGCGATGCGGGCCAGTTGGAACGAGTCACCCACAAAATCGGCGACCTGCACGATTTCGGGTCGCTGATAGTGGTGAGCCAGCACCAGGACATCGTCGCCAAGGGTTTTTCGAAGTGCCAGAATGGACTGAATGGTTTCAGGGAGTTTTGGGTTCATCGGGCTTTTTCACCGCGTCATCCACCACGGGAATGGTCAGACTTTTGGTCCGGCCTTCCCGCTGGAACGTCAGCTTCAGGTTCTTGCGGCCCCACAGACCTCGCCAAACCAGCATGGCCTGCTCGGGGCGTTCGATGGGCAAATCGTTCACGGAAATCAGAATATCGCCCACCTTAAGCGGGCCGTCCTTCAACTCCAGCCTGTAAATCTCGACTACCTGATACCCCATGAACTTGTCGCCGGCCGAATAGGCGGGCTTCACGAAGACCCAGCGAAGCACCGTTTGCATGCCGGCCTGCACCGTCTCTTCGTATTCGGACTTGGCGATGGTCAGGTTCTTGGGTTCGGCATCCTCATCCACGATGATGGGCGTGACCGCAGGCCTCACATCGGGCTGGCTGCATCCCCACAAGGCACCGACCAGAACCAGCAGCGACAACGTCCTCATTTTGCTTTCACCGAGCAGAAGGGTTCGGGGGGCACATCTTGGATGCAGGTGTAGCCGTCCCGGCAATCGCCATCGGCATCACACGTCTGCATACAGAAGCGTTCTCCGTTGTAAAACTCGACGCACGTGCTGCCATCGGGGCAGTCGGACTCGCGGCAATTGGCGATGGTGCACAACCCGCCGGGCATGATTTTGTCGCAGTAGGAGCCCGCCGGGCAGTCTGCGTTGGTGCTGCAATCGTCTCCGATCGAGCTGCCGCATCCAGCCATGGCCATGGCGCAAAGAATCGACGCCACCAGCAGTGGTACACGTTCAAATTTGGGAAGAGACCATTTCATTGCATGAACCCCCGGGACAATCTAGATCAACTCGACGTGACCGTCCAGAATCCGACAGCCGGAGCCATCGGTCATGAAGACCGTCAATTCCGGCCCTGCGGCC
>CAYTWV010000209.1:0-632 GCA_964442235.1 uncultured Myxococcales bacterium
GACTGCGCTACGGCATCATCGCCGGGCTGCTGTCGAGCCCGGTGGAGCCGGGAGGTCTTCAGGAGGCTCTTCGCCGCTCTGGCGGAGAGCCCAGCAAGCCGTGTACTCTCCTCGGTGAGAGTCATTTGCTTTGCCGAAGACCGCACGTTGAAGGCACGGTTCCCGCCCCGCTGTTCCCGATGCAGCGTGGAGTCTGGACCCCATGGAGGTGAACGTGTCCCATTTCTTCCAGAACTGGCCATTGGCCGCGCTGCTCCTCGTCGAATCCCTGCTTCTGTCGGCTTCCCCCGCTCGCGCAGAGGACCTGGCGACCATCCTTGATGTTGGTGCCGGCATTACCACGCGCTCGGGTGATGCACCGTTGGGGGGCGAGATCAACCTTGAGGTGAACTTCGATACGCCCCTTTCAAGGCTCTTCTTTCGAGGCGTGCTCGACTCCATTCCCTGGAATTTCCGGGCAACCGCAGGCCCCCAGTACATGACCAGCTGGGGAGACCTCTATGGCCTGTTCTTCATTGACGCTGGCTACTCCCTGGAGGGTGGCGACCCTCTGAAGCATGGGATCTCCACCCGGATCACGGCTTCGGTCTTCTTCGTGCTTGGTGCCTACATCGGGATGGGTGTAATGGACC
>CAYTWV010000209.1:642-7465 GCA_964442235.1 uncultured Myxococcales bacterium
AGCCCCCAGTTCTTCGGCGAATTCGGGCTCACCGCGGTGATTCCAATCATCGACTGAAACGGTCCTCCTTTCTTCCCCGTACTCCGCAAATATCCATCCGTCCCGCGTCATGTCCTCGACGAACTCCGGATCGTGGTCAGACCAAGTTCCAAAGTGATTCATGGGGATGGAGGAAACGGCCCACACCATTCTGAAGGTCATTAAAGCCCTTGGCCTGGAGTTGCACGCCGACGTTGCTGCCGTCAGGTCTCCGATGTACAAGGAAGGCGAACGGAGCCCGACACAATGACTGCAACTGGGAGCTGACGACCATGAGCAACGAACTCAGCACAACAGAAGAAGATCTGTTCCGACGCGTGGCAGAGATCATCGAATCGGCCCGCAGCCAGGTTGCGCGCACGGTAAACACGGCGATGGTACATGCCTACTGGCTCATCGGCAGAGAGATTGTCGAGGTCGAGCAGGGAGGACAGAGTCGAGCGGGATACGGCGACCGGCTCTTGGATGCACTGTCATCCAAGTTGAGTCAGCTCTACGGCAAGGGATTCAGCACACAGAACCTGCGGAAATTCAGGCAATTCTATCGAATGTACCCGAACGGATCTTTGCTTCCCGGAGAGTTCAGCGATCAGCAGAATCGCTCGGCACTGCCGAGCACATTGGAACTGACAGAGATTCGCTCGGCACCGCGGAGCGAATCTGGTGTGGCAGGCGCCCGCAGTTTTCCACCCTTCCTTGCGTGGAGTCATTACACCCTTCTTATGCGTGTCGCCAATCCGACGGCCCGAGCCTTCTACGAGATCGAAGCCGTGCGAGAAGCCTGGTCCACCCGTGAACTGGAGCGGCAGATTGGGTCGCTGTTGTTCGAGCGACTGGCGAAGAGCCGTGACAAAGAGCAGTTGCTGGCACTGGCCAGGGAGGGCCACGAAGTCACGGTTCCCATCGACGTGATCAAGGACCCGTTCGTGCTGGAGTTCCTCAACTTGCCGGAACGGCACACCTGGCTGGAGCGAGACCTCGAGCAGGGGGTCTTGCAAGAACAACCAGTCGAAGAGTCCTGCAACGGGCCCTTAACCCTGAGGCGTCAGGGGCCTGGCCAGCGCATCCCCGAAATCGCTGAACGGCAGTTGCTGAAGCATCCGGACCAGGAGCTGGTTCTCTTCCCGAGCGGCGACGGAAGCCAGCTGGTAGATGGCGAATTCATCCTCTACCAGATTCATCGCTGGAAGCACATCGACCAGACGCCCGGTGGCCAACTCCTCAAGCACCGTGTACTTCGGAGCCAGGCCAACGCCCAACCCGGCCAGCGCCGCATTGACGATGCCCCGAACGTGAGAGACCACCAGCACCCGGCCGGGAGAGGGCCGCTGGGATGGGGGCAGCGCATCGTACAGGTTGCGCCACCAGTGGGTCTCGGCGTCCACCGACAGCATCGTCACCTCGGAGAGGTCCGAAGGCTGGTGGACCGGATGGCTGGCCAGGTACTCCGGTGTTGCCAGAACCACGTACTTCTCCCGGAACAGGTGCGTCCGCACAAGCCCCGGGGCGTAGTGCGGGTTGCAGTCCACGGCCAGGTCGATCTCGCCCTGCTGCAAAGGCTGGGAGAGGTGGTTTGAGAACATGAAATCCACATGCAGCCCCGGCGCAAGCTGGAGCTGAGGGGCCAGGCGCGGGAGCAACACCGTTGTCCCAAACTCCACCGTCACGCCCAGCACGATCCTCAGCGGCCGGTCTGACTCGCCGCCCAGTTGACGCTGGGCCGCATCCAACTCCCGAAACACCCGCTCACAGACCTGCAGCAGATACGTTCCCTCCGTGGTCAGGTGGAACCGGCGCGCTCTCCAGTCGATGAGCTTGCAGCCCAGCGACGCCTCCAGCTTGTGAATCGCATGGCTGACGGCAGACTGGCTCAGGTGCACCCGTCGCCCTGCCAGCGTGTAATTCTGCAGCCGGGCTGCCTCAAGAAATATCCGCAACTTGCCAAGGTCCATCTCCACCCGAGGGTCCTCCCCGTCACCCGATGATGAATATCGTTCATCACCCGGATGAAATCAATGCGTTTCACTAATGGACGGTCCAGGCCTACCTTTCTGGTTGGCTTACAGTCGGAGGTGAACCTTGGAAGCCGGAAAACAGATGCAGCACGACGAATCACTCATTGGCGCTTTTGACGGGACCTGGCAGGCCAACGGCCCGAGCAGGGTCGTCAAGTCCCCTATTGACGGAACCGAGATGGGACGGCTGGTCACGGCATCGGCCCAGGACTGTGAGCGGGTCATCACGGAAGCTCACAAGGCCTTCCTGGTTTGGAGGGAAGTGCCAGCCCCGAAGAGGGCTGAGGTGGTGCGCCAGATTGGTGAGGCGTTGCGCAGGGAGAAAGAGGAGCTGGCCCTCTTGGTGACCCGGGAGATGGGCAAGCACATCCGGGAGGCCAGGGGCGAAGTCCAGGAGATGATCGATATTTGTGATTTTGCCACGGGGCTTGGGCGGCAGGTGGGCGGGTCGACATTGCCCAGCGAGCGGGCGGGTCATCGGCTGATGGAACAGTGGCATCCGTTGGGTGTGGTGGGAATCGTCACGGCCTTCAACTTCCCGGTGGCGGTGTGGGCGTGGAACATGGCGTTGGCGCTGGTTTGCGGCGACTCCGTGATTTGGAAGCCGTCGTCCAAGACGCCCCTGGCCGCCATTGCCTGCAATCGTCTGGCAGCACGAGTGCTGGCGGAAAACGGGTATCCCCAGGCCGTGGCAAGCCTGGTCATCGGGCGAGGGCGGGAGATTGGGGACCTGCTCATCAACGACTCCCGAGTAGCGCTGGTCTCCTACACCGGTTCCGTGGCGACGGGGCGCGACGTGGGCGTTGCGATTCAACGGCGCTTTGGCCGCAGCCTGCTGGAATTGGGCGGCAACGGGGCCGTGATCGTCAGCGAGAAGGGGGATTTGGATCAGGCTCTGGAGTCGGTGTACTTCGGAGCCATCGGCACATCGGGCCAGCGGTGCACTTCGACCCGCCGGGTCATCGTTCAGCAGTCGATTCTGCCCAAGTTCATTGAGCGCCTGGTCGGTCTTCTGTCGCGGACCCGCATCGGGGATCCCAGGGAGGCGGACGTCCACATGGGGCCCCTCGTCGATGCTGGGGCCGTCGATACGATGATGGCGGCCATAGCCACGGCGCAGCAGCAGGGCGGCAAGGTGCTGTTCGGTGGCCAGCGGCTGGACTTGCCGGGCGGATGCTACGTCACGCCGTGCCTCATTGAAGCCGGCAACGAGCTGCCCATCGTGCAGGAGGAGACCTTCGCTCCCGTCCTGTATGTGATGCCGTACACCACGCTGGAACATGCTATTGTTTTGCAGAATGGGGTCACCCAGGGGCTGAGCAGCGCCATCTTCACCAGGGACTTGCTTGAGGCCGAGCGGTTCGTTGGCCCAGCAGGAAGCGACTGCGGCTTGGCGAACGTCAACGCCGGGACCTCGGGTGCCGAAATCGGGGGGGCCTTCGGTGGCGAGAAGGAGACGGGCGGCGGCCGTGAGGCCGGGTCGGACTCCTGGAAGGCCTACATGCGCCGCCAGACCAACGTCATCAACGGCAGTGGCCGAACGGAACTGGCCCAGGGAATCAAGCTGGACCTGTGAAGGGCCAACACTGCTGACGCCAAACAGGGTCACGTGGCCCAGGTGACCCTGTCTGATGGAGGGTTAACGAGAAGCTGCGCAGGTACGAATTCGGAAGGAGGTTCTTCTATGTCCCATGGTCTCTTCAAGACTCCGGTTCCCCAGAACGAGCCCCCACGGGACTACGCTCCAGGCAGTCCCGAGCGGGCTCGACTTCAGGCGAAGCTCAAAGAAATGGCGTCCGACAGGATCGAGATTCCGCTGATCATCGGTGGGAAGGAGATCCGCACGGGCAGGCTGGCCCAGGCTGTCATGCCCCACGACCACGGTCATGTGCTGGCGGACGTACATATGGGTGGCGAGGCAGAAGTGAAGCTGGCCATTGAGGCAGCAAACAAGGCCAAGGCCCAATGGGCCGCCCTTCCCTGGGAGGCACGCACATCCATCTTTCTAAAGGCAGCGGACCTGCTGGCCGGGCCATACCGGGACGTCTTGAACGGCGCCACGATGTTGGGCCAAAGCAAGACCTGCCACCAATCCGAGATCGACAGCGCCTGCGAGTTGGCGGATTTCTACCGTTTCAACAGCCACTACTATGGGCAGATCCTCCGGGAGCAGCCCGAGAGTGGGCCTGGGGTCTGGAATCGCGTGGAGTACAGACCTCTGGAGGGCTTTGTGTTTGCTGTGACGCCCTTCAACTTCACGGCCATTGCCGGCAACCTGCCGACGACTCCCGCATTGGTCGGCAACACGGTGGTTTGGAAGCCCGCCAGCACCGCACTCTACAGCGCCCACTTCTTGATGAAGCTCTGGATGGAGGCCGGCTTGCCCGATGGAGTAATCAACCTGGTGCCGGGCGATGGGGCCGCCATCGGCAATTCTGTGCTTGCCAGCCGGGATCTTGCTGGTGTTCACTTCACCGGCTCGACGGGGGTCTTCAACCAGATGTGGTGCACCGTCGGACAGAACCTTGGTGGCTACAAAAGCTATCCGCGTCTGGTGGGTGAGACGGGTGGGAAGGATTTCATTTTGGCACACCCCAGCGCAGATCCGCAGGCTCTCACCGTGGCCATGGTGCGGGGAGCCTTCGAGTACCAGGGCCAGAAGTGCTCTGCGGCCAGCCGTGCTTATATCCCTCGCAACCTGTGGCCCCAGGTCAAAGAGTTGCTGGTGCCCATGGTCGAGGGCATCAAGATGGGCGATGTTCGGGACTTCTCGAACTTCATGGGTGCTGTCATCGACGGGCGCTCCTTCCGTGACCAGAGGAGGGCCATCGATGAGGCCGGTGCTTCCAACGACGCTTCGATTCTGGTGGGAGGCCAGTACGATGACGGCAAAGGATACTTCGTGCGCCCCACAGTCATCGTGACCACGAATCCCAGCTACCGAACCATGAGCGAGGAGCTGTTTGGGCCGGTGTTGACGGTATTCGTGTACGAAGAGAATCGATGGGAGGAGACCCTTGACCTGGTCGACCAGACCAGTCCCTACGCCCTCACAGGTGCGGTCTTCAGTCGGGACCGTTACGCCGTCCAGCAGGCCCTGGCCAGACTCCAGCACGCTGCCGGCAACTTCTACGTCAACGACAAGCCCACCGGGGCCGTCGTCGGCCAGCAACCCTTCGGCGGCGCTCGCATGAGCGGCACCAACGACAAGGCCGGCGGGCCCTTGAACCTGCAGCGCTGGATGAGCCCGCGGACTATCAAAGAAACATTTGTTCCGGAGAAGGACTTCCGATATGCGTTCATGAATTCTGACTAGGCCTACTGCCCTCAGGAGTTGCCATGACTAGCGATAAGATGATGTCTGAACTACAACGGGTCTTCGATCTTCAACGAGCCAACCATTGGAAACTTGCCAAATCGACCGCCGAAGACCGTATTGCCAGACTTATACGGCTGCGCGACGGGATCTGGGCACGGCGGAAGGAGATCCATCAGGCGATTCTCGAGGACTTTGGGAAGAACCCATCCGAAACAGATATGACCGAAATATTCCCAACCCTTGCCGAGATCAAACACACCATAAAGCACTTGCGGCGGTGGATGAAGCCTACCAACGTCGGTACGCCCTGGGCGTTGTTCGGTACTCATAGCGAGGTTCGCTACGAGGCGAAGGGAGTGGTTCTCATCCTCTCCCCATGGAACTACCCCATCAACCTGCTCATCAACCCGCTGGTTGCGGCCATGGCAGCGGGCAACAGCGTGATCGTCAAGCCCTCCAGCAAGGTTCCGTCGACCGCTCGATTTCTCAAGAGCTTCTTTGCCGAGATCTTCGAGGAGAACGAAGTAGCGCTGTTCGATGGGAGTTCCGCTGTGGCCGACGCTCTGCTCGAACTGCCCTTTGACCACATTTTTTTTACCGGAAGTCCCAGGATCGGCAAGGTCGTGATGACTGCGGCGGCCAAGCACCTTGCCTCGGTGACGCTGGAACTGGGTGGGAAGTCCCCGGTGATTGCGGATCAAACGGCCGACCCTCGCAAATTGGCCGAACGTGTGCTCTGGGGGAAGTTCATCAACGCCGGCCAGACGTGCGTTGCGCCGGACTACCTGCTGTTGCATGAAAGCCTGCTCCAGAGCTTCCTGGCCGAGGCCCGGAAGGTCATTGACCATCGGTTTGGCGAGACGGAGGAGGCTCGGAAGGCCATCCCCGACTTCTGTCGAGCGGTCAGTGACGACCACCTCAAGGGCCTTCGTCGTGTGCTGCAAGAGGCCATAGCTGCCGGGGCCCAGGTCGAAATTGGCGGGGTCGCTGACCCGGCGCAGCGCTACCTCAGTCCCACGGTCCTGTCCGGCGTTCTGGAAGACTCCCCCATCATGCGCGAGGAGATCTTTGGGCCCATCCTGCCCATTCTGACCTTCTCTTCGCTGGACGACGCCATCCGGATCATCCAGTCGAAGGAGAAGCCGCTGGCCCTCTACATCTTCAGCTCTGACAAGGCCACGGTGGAGCATATACTCTCCAACACCACTGCGGGCGGGACCTGCGTCAACAGTGTTGTGATCCATCTGGCGAACCCGGATCTGCCCTTCGGCGGTGTGGGAAACAGCGGCATGGGCAACTACCACGGCCTCTACGGCTTTCGCAGCCTCTCCCATGAACGTGCGGTGCTGCGCCAGGGTCGGTTCGACAGCCTCAAGAACTTCTATCCGCCGTACATAGAGTCGGTGAACAAGATGATTCGGTTTGCCATGAAGGGCCTGCACTGAGCGCC
>CAYTWV010000210.1:0-5652 GCA_964442235.1 uncultured Myxococcales bacterium
CTGGAGTAACAAGTATGGCTGAGCGAATTTCCCGGGGAACTGGGCGAGGCAGGTCGGGGCTTCCGGAGTTGTTGGCTCCGGGGGGCAGTTTGGAGAGCATCGCTGCGGCGGTGCTTCATGGGGCGGACGCTGTATATGTGGGGGTGGGTGGTCTGAATGCCAGGGTGCGGGCTTCGAACGTAGATGCCAGGTCATTTCGGGGGGTGGTGCGGTACGTGCACGAGCACGGTGTGCGGGTCTACGTGCCATTAAACGTCCCCATTCGTGCTGCGACACGAAGCGAGGCGTTTGAGACCTTGGCCCGGGTCTATTTGGAGGGTGCTGACGGCATCATCGTGCGGGACTTGGAATTGCTGGCACTGGGTCAGGCGCTTTTGCCGGGTTTGGAATTGCATGTAAGCACCCAAGCGGGTGTGGCCAGTGTAGCGGCCGCCAGGCGCGTGTTGCAGGCCGGGGCCGGGCGGGCGATTCTGGCCAGGGAATTGGACCGCCAGGCCATCGCACAGATCCGTAGGGAAGTTCCGGAGTTGGAACTTGAGGTATTTGTATTCGGGGCCATGTGTTTTGCTTTTTCGGGAATGTGCCTGATGGGTGAGGCGGTATCGGGGAGATCTGGTAATTACGGGGGGTGCGGGCAGCCGTGCCGTCTGGAGTTTTCGGATGAGGAGGGCAAAGGTGTGGGGCGTCTTTTCTCGATGAAGGATCTGGATCTGTTGCCGCACATCCCGGAATTGACCCGAATGGGGGTGGCCAGCCTGAAGATCGAGGGGCGGCTGAAGTCTCCGGCGTATGTGGGGTGTGTCGTCCATTGGGCGCGGCGGGCTCTGGATCAAGGCGGGTTGACGGCCCAGGAGTATGGTCAGTTTGATCGAGAGATCCGGTCGCAGTTTTCCCGGCCCAGGGGTCCCGGGTTCTTTGGGGGTCAGCGCAACTGGTCCGAATTGGTCACTCCTGGCAGTTCGGGGCACGTGGGGCTTCCCATCGAAGAATGGCAACTGATCAAGGACCGAGATGGCCGGCGGCTGGCCATAGTGCCGCTGGTGGACATCGGACTACACGATGGGCTGTTGGTGACGATTCGGCGTAGCGATGGAACCGAGGAGGAGGTGCCCTATTCGATTCCGGCTCTCTGGAGTGGTCGGGACCATGGGCTGCCACTGGCTCGGGCGGGTCGGCCGGTAGAGATTCCCGTTCCGGGTGGCTGGGAGGTCACGAAGGTGGCCATTCATTCCAGTGATGCGGTGGCCAGGCAATACGGGCGAACGCCGGAGCCTCTGGTGATACCCGAGGAGGGTGTGTCGAGTGTGGTGGAGTATCGGCAGGTGGTGTTGGAGGCGGGGCGTATGACCTTGCTGGGGCGTTTGGGCCGAGCGGAGTTCGAGAAGTCTTTTGAGATAGAGACGGCTCCGGCGAAGGGGCGTGGTTTTGATGCGGAGATGGCGGCGGGGTATTTCCCGGGTTTGGCGGGGACGTCGTTGGCATCGGGTCTTTATGTGAATCCCACCCAGATCAAACGAGTACGTCGTGAGTTTGTGGCGGCGTTAGAGGAGCATCTGGAGGGCGAGACGAGGCGCTTGGCGTCTGAGATGGAGGGGATGTGGGCGTCGTTGGGGTGGAAAGAGCCTGAAGTGGATCGGGTGTTGGTGAGGCGTGGTCCTGCGGCCATTTCATGGGTAACGGGCGTGCCTTCCGGGGCATTCAAGACCGATGGCGGCACGACGTTTCGGGTAGAGTCTGGCGAAAGGCACACCAAGATCGTGTGGGAGGAGACACCCCACCGGGGGACTTCCGAGGAGTCCGACTAGGCAGCTTTAGCGGAAGCGCAGCGAAGCAAGGCGGTCGAAACGAGCCGCAAAGGCGTGGCTACTCTTCGATGGTCCGGACTGCGAGTACCTGGCGGTCTTTGTAGTATCCGCAAGCGGGGCAGATGCGATGAGGCAGGCGCGGCGCGCCGCACTTACCGCACGAGGCGCGGCTGCGAACTTCGAGCTTCATATTGGCCGACTTGCGGCTGTGAGTCTTGGAATAGGACTTCTTTTTTCTCGGGACGGCCATGGGATCCTCCTACTTGGTTCTGGGACTCTTCTTTTCGAACTTCTCTCGCAGCATAATGACGGCGTCTGTGAGAGGGGTATCCAGGGGTCGCAAGGGCTCCTGGGGTTCCTGAGCCGCCGTATGGCATGCGCAGGTGCCTTCATTGAGGTCTTCCCCGCACTGCAGGCAGAGGCCTTTGCATTCGATGCGGCAGACGGGGAATGGAGTAATCGACAGCACGACGCAATCCACGAAGGGTGCTTCGACGCTGAAGGTATGGTTGGTGAAGGTGAAGAGGTCTTCGGGCGGTTCTTCCTCGAATTCCGGGTCGACCTTCAGCTTGGACTTGGCTTCGGGGACATAAAGGACGCTGACGCTGCGGGTGAAGGGCATGGTCAGCGGCTTGGTGCAGCGTCCGCAGTCGAATTCCACTTGGGCGTCGATTTGGCCAACGACCTGGAGTGTGTCTTCGGCGACTTTGAGATCCAGGGTAAGCTGGCCTGTGCGGGTACCCAGGCGATAGGCCGGAGGGAGCAGAGCAGCGAGCCACCCCTCTGGGAGAGGGCACTCGACACGAATCCCTGCTGCGGGAATCTCATCGAGACGGACCAGAAATGGGTCAGGCTTCAGCATCTACGCTCCTGTTATCGGCGTACCGATACGGGCTGCGGAGTATAGAGAGGGGGTGGTTTTGTGTCAAGTTGTTCCTGCCTGGGTTGGCATTGGGGCTTGTTTCCGATTTGAGCGATGTGGGGGCTTGCTTGGAAAGCGGAACGCGCGCAGGATAGCGGGCTTAGCGAGGCACCCGGGCGTGAAGTAGGCGTCATGGTCCAGATAATGGGGTGAATGATGGATTTTGTACATCTGCATTTGCATACGCAGTTCAGCCTTTTGGATGGGGCCATCCGGCTTCCGGATTTGGTAGCTCGTTGCAAGGAACTGGACTACTCGGCGGTGGCCATTACGGATCATGGCAACATGTTTGGGGCGCAGAAGTTCTTCAAGCTGGCGAAGAATGCCAAGGGGCACAAGTTGTTGCCCATCATCGGCACCGAGGCCTATGTGGCTCGAGGCAGCCGTTTGGAGAAGACCAAGGGAGAGAAGCCGTACCATCTGGTGCTGTTGGCGAAGGATCACGAGGGGTACCGGAACCTGTCGAGGCTGAGCACGTTGGCTTCGCTAGAGGGGTTTCATTACAAGCCCAGGATGGATCGTGAGATTCTGAGGAAGTACTCCAAAGGGATCATTGCCTTGTCGGCCTGCCTGGGGGGGGAGATTCCTCAACGGATCATGGAAGGGAACATGGATGGGGCGCGTGAAGCGGCGCTTTTCATGAAGGAGATCTTTGAGCCGGGCTGTTTCTACCTTGAGGTGCAGAAGAACGGTTTGGCCGAACAGGATCGGGTCAACGAGGAGATTGCCAACCTGTCGGAGATTTTGGGGATTCCGTTGGTGGCGACGGCGGACTGCCACTATTTGAAGCGAGAGGATCGAGAGGCCCACGACACGCTGCTGGCGATTCAGACCGCATCGGATCTCGAGGATGCGGATCGGATGCAGATGGAGAGTGACCAGTTCTATTTTAAGAGCAAGGAAGAGATTTTCGAGCAGTTCAGGGAGTATCCGTCGGCCATCGACAACACGGTTCTGATTGCCCGGCAATGCGACGTGGATCTGGGTTTCAAGGGCTACCTGTTGCCCAAGTTTGGGGAGCAGGTGGAGGGTGGAAGCAAGCAGATGTTGCGTGAGCGGGCGTACGAGGGGATGACTCGGCGGACGGATCGATTGAAGGCCCGTGGCGAGATTGCGGGAACGGATGCCGAGTATAAGGACCGTCTGGAGTACGAGTTAGGGGTCATCAACGACAAGGGGTTTGCGGACTACTTCCTGATTGTGTCGGACTTCATCGAGAAGGCCCGCGCCATGGGGGTTCCGGTGGGTCCGGGTCGAGGTTCGGGAGCGGGCTCGCTGGTTGCGTATTCGGTGGGGATCACGGAGTTGGATCCGTTGAGGTTCGGGTTGCTTTTCGAGCGATTTCTTTCGCCGAATCGGCCGGACATGCCCGACTTTGACATCGATTTTTGCCAGCGGAAGCGGGACCAGGTGCTGGAGTACGTGAACAGCCGCTACGGTTCGGACCGGGTATCGCAAATCATCACGTACGCCTCGATTAACAGCAAGACGGCCATCCGTGACGTGGCCAGAAAGCACAAGATTCCCAGGCAGGAGATTGACCGGGTGGCCAAGCTGTTTCCGGAGGGTGCTGCGGCAGCGGAGCGGACGATTCCAGAGTTGGTGAACGGGTGGACGGACGACGACGGGTTCCACGAGGGAAATGCGACGCTTAAGGCGACGCAAGAGATGGATGACATGCATCGGCAGTGGTTCCGGATCGCCTCGTCCATCGAGAAGTTGAATCGTCAGCCGGGGGTCCATGCGGCGGGGGTGGTGATTTCCAGCGAGCCGTTGATTGATGTGCTTCCGCTGTACCGGATGAAGGACGGTTCGGTGGTCACGCAGTACTCCAAGGAAGAAGTGGAGGCTGTGGGGCTGGTGAAGTTCGATTTTCTTGGGTTGAAGACACTGACGGTGATTGAGGACTGCCTGGGGCTGATTCGCAAGGGTGGCAAGACCGTGCCGGTGTTGGAGGATCTGCCACTGGATCGAAAGGAGGTCTATGACCTGATCACGTCGGGTGAAACGACGGGGGTGTTCCAGTTGGAAAGTCCGGGATTCCGGACGCTGTTGCGGCGGCTGGCCCCGGATCGATTTGAGGACGTGGTGGCCGTGCTTGCGTTGTACCGACCTGGGCCGCTGAAAGGGGGCATGGTCGAGGATTTTATCAAGCGTAAGCGTGGGCAGATTGCCGTGGAGTATCCCCACGCCAGTCTGAAGCCGGTCTTGGGAGAGACCTACGGCGTGATTGTGTACCAGGAGCAGGTGATGCGCATTGTGAGTGCCATCGCCGGGTTCAGCATGTCTCGAGCCGACGAGTTCCGGAAGGTCATCTCGAAGAAGAAGAAGGATGCGCTTCCGAAGTTCCATGCGGAGTTTTTGGAGGGTGGCAAGGCCAACGGTCATTCCGAGGAGTTTCTGGAGAAGCTCTTTAATACGATTGAACAGTTTGCTTCCTATGGTTTCAATAAGTCTCACTCGGCGGCATATGCGTTTGTGACATATTGGACGGGGTATTTGAAGGCGAATTTCCCGGTGGAATTTATGGCAGCTTTGATGTCGCTGGACCGGGACAAGCCAGAGAAGATGGTGAACTATTTGAACGAGTGTCGGCGGATGGGGATTGCGGTGGGGCCACCGGATATCAACCTGGCCGGGCTGGACTTCATCGTGGACAAGGAGCGGATCTTGTTTGGTCTTGCGGGTGTGCGGAATGTGGGTGAGGGGGCCGCTCAGGCGATTTTGGAGGAGCGGGATCGGGGCGGGCGGTTCAAGTCGTTTGTGGATTGTGTTTCCCGTGTGGATACGAAGCGAGTGAACCGAAGGGTGTTCGAGTGGCTGATACACTCTGGGGGCTTTGACAGTTTTGGTGAGGGTCGGGGGGAGTTGCTGGGGGCTTTGGACAAGAATCTGGCAGCGGCGCAGGCGGCGCAGCGAGATCGG
>CAYTWV010000210.1:5662-6853 GCA_964442235.1 uncultured Myxococcales bacterium
GGCAAGAGGGCATTGTTGGGGAGGGGGGGGGGGGGGAAGAAGGCCGCTGTGGCCGGCGGGGAGATTCGGAAGGCCAAGTTCCGGGGATTCCTGGACAAGGAGACGTTGAATCACGAGAAGGAGGCGTTGGGGTTCTATCTATCGGGTCATCCTCTGGATCGTTTCCAATCGTTCCTGGGCGGGATGCGGGTTTCTACGGCCGAGGATTTGAGTGAGCGTTCGGAAGGGTCGCGTGTCCGGATGGCGGGGGTGATTTCGGGATTGGAAGCGAAGGTAGACAAGGTAACGGGGAAGGTGCGGATGGCGCGATTCCACGTTGAGGACAAGACGGGGGTGATGTCTGCGTTTGTGTTCGGCTCGGTGTTTGATCGATTCGAGGGGCTGTTCCGAGGGAACGAGGCGTTGATCGTGGACGGGAGTCTGGTGGTTGAGGAGGAGGGGGAGACGTTGAGTCGTTCGTTGAAGGTCGAGTCGTTGTCGTTGTTGGCGTCGGTGGCTGAGGAGACGGTATCGGGGGTGGAGTTGGTGATGGAGGGTGACGGGGTGGATACGGAGACGTTGCGGGAGCTGGAGGGGTTGGTACGGGTGAGCGGGGGGAAGTTGCCGGTGCAGATGGATCTGGTATTTCGGGGATTGGGGCGTGTGCGGGTGGATTGGGATGAGAATCATCGGATGTCTCTGGACGAGAATCTGCTATGTGCGGTGTTAGAGGTTGTAGGCGAGCGAGGGGTCCACTTTGTGACTCGGCGTGGCAATTAGGGGCCTGAAAGGGCCTGGAAAGCGGCTTCGGGGAGATTTTGGAGTTGCAATTCAAGTCAGCATGGCTATTTTTAGGTTCGTGTTTGTCCTGCCAGCGGGTCCGGCGAAAGTCGAAGAGACCTTGGCGACCCCAAACGAGTGTTCGCGTTTTACCGAGGATCCTATCCATTCTGTGTCCGGGGTCCTTCCGAAGATAGAGGAGCTTCATGCCTTCAAATTGCAGCAACTGCTCGGCGGCGTTCAACGTCGAGCCGGAGGAGTCGGCTTGGCTGGATGCCCACCAGGGCAACACGCCGACTCTGTGTCCTCGATGCCGCTCGATGAAAGAGGGTATCCAGGACGAGAGTATCACGTGCACGTCATGCGGGAAGGTTTTCATCTTTCCGCGTGAGCTGCGGTGGTACGCCCGGATGTTCCATTGGCCACGCCCCA
>CAYTWV010000210.1:6863-7453 GCA_964442235.1 uncultured Myxococcales bacterium
ATGCAGAGCCGGTCAACCCGCCACCCGACCGCCCAGCCAAGCGGCTTCGCGGGCAAATCCTCGAAACCCAAGGCTATAGCCAAAGCTGAGCAAGCAAGGTAGCCCTCGGTCTTCCGTCCTTACCATCCTTCTTTCCGCGTGAGCTGCGGTGGTACGCCCGGATGTTCCATTGGCCACGCCCCAAACGATGCATTGGCGGGTGTAAGACCGGCCAGGTCGTGATGACGGATCAGGAGAAGTTGATGGCGGACTTCCTGAGGCGTCTTCGTGCGGTGAACAAGGCGACGAGCATGGGCTTGACGTCCAGTTCGGGGCCGGGCTCGATTTCCAGGCGATTCCAGACGGCCAATTCCATCGACCGTTCGGGTGGCGGCAGAGACCGTCAGTCGGACAGTGGCGGTGGAGCCAACGGAGCGGCGGGCATGGGCGGGTCACTGGCTCAAGCGTTGAAAGAGTTCCAGGAGCGAAAGCGCAAGAAGAGCTAGGTTCTGGCGGCGTTTCGTCTCGTCGGTTACTGCCAATCTCCCACATTGCAAGAACGGAAAACGGGTCTTAGTCGAAGCGGTGGGGTGTGTTTTCCGGGCGACTTA
>CAYTWV010000211.1:0-1379 GCA_964442235.1 uncultured Myxococcales bacterium
CTTGTCCATAATCGAGTTGGCGCCCGCTTCCATCTGGAAACCAACCACGTAGACAAGAATGCCCTTGGTCAGCAGCTTCGCCGCATTGGCTTCCGAAGTGACATAACCTTCTGCTCCTTCGCCGTTGGTGGGCTGACCGTCCGTCACGAGAATCACTACCTTCTTTCGGCAGTCCCAGTAAGGGTCACCCAAACCGCTTGAATAATCATATGGTTTAATTCGATTATCATTCAGGAAAAAATAGTAAGCATCTGCAAGTAATGGAGAGATGGGTGTTCCGTTGTATGGGGTTGATATTGCAATCTGGGTCTGAATCGTGTCGTTGGCCGTTCGGATCTGGGCCACATCGTCGTCCAGAGGGGGGGATACGAGCTTTCCCCAGGGGGCGGTCTCGTTTCTGGCACCGTAGTTAAGGTTGCTACTGCCCGATTTGACATTGGGGCCATAGCTGTAGGCGCCCGAGGCAGTCGTCGACGTGTTCTTGTTGTTGTCAAAAGACATGAACCCGAATTTCACCGTGTCACGATAAAGATCAAGCAGGCCGTCCGGCTGCTGCTCAAAGCCATTCAGCATAGTGCCACGCATCTTGCTGTGGGGGATGCTGTATCCGTAGTCCTCTCGAGTGGATGGACTGGTTCGCATATCGTACTGGCACCAATACTCATTATACGACCCGGTCAAAACCTCGGTGGCCACGGCCCAGCGGCTCTTCTTGTAGGTGAACCCGGCCTGTTTGGAATCGTGGCACTTCGGGTATGCCGTGGAACTGTCCGTGGGGTCCACCGTGTATTCCATGGACCCCGATGAATCCAATAGAATCATGGCTACCGGCAACGGAACCACATCGGCTGCGGCAACTTGCCCAGACACAAGGGTACCTGAAGCCAGGAGCGCCAACGCAAACATCCTGGTGCAAAATCTCTCTATGTGTAACCGCATGGTCACCTCCTACTTACAGTCGCCCAAAGGTCTATCGACCCATAGAGTCCCCAACCGCTGCCTCGGGGCGGCAGTGGGCGACGGGGGCTACCTTAGCAATAGCCGTGCCAAATGTGAACATCGATGAAACTGAATTGCCCAGCGCCCGAACTGTCAGGGTTTCAGCCGCGCTGCGCCACGCTCGTTCCGGGATCTGCTTGAGACGCTATGCAAAGATTTCAGACTGGTCGTTTGTATGCACCCCAAGATCCTTCGCCGGTTGCTCCGCATTGGACCCTGGGATCCAGCGGCCCCTGGCCCCGAATTGTTCTTGAATCGGCGGGCCGAACGCCTATAGTACGCGCCGGTTTTCGTGTGGCCATGTTCGAGGCCGGCAGCATACTCTGAGACCGGCCCCGTTCCAATCGAATCAGGGGGTTTCATGACACAGAAATTCGTTT
>CAYTWV010000211.1:1392-7450 GCA_964442235.1 uncultured Myxococcales bacterium
AGTTCGCTCCGAATGAGTCCGAAGGCAGCGCAGCGATGAAGAACACGTTGGGCGGCAAGGGCGCCAACCTGGCCGAGATGTGCAACCTGGGGATTCCTGTCCCCGCCGGGTTTACCATCTCCACCGAAGTGTGCACTCACTACTACGCCAATGGCCGCAATTATCCCGACGGGCTTGTGTCGGATGTCGAGCAGGCCCTTGGCTTCGTTGAGAAGCACGTGGGCACCAAATTTGGTGACAAAGGCAATCCTCTGCTGGTCTCCGTGCGATCGGGATCCCGGGCCTCCATGCCGGGCATGATGGACACCATCTTGAACCTCGGCCTGAACGACATCACCGTCGAAGGCCTCATCGCCCAGACCGGAAACAAGCGCTTCGCATACGATGCCTATCGCCGCTTTGTTGCCATGTACGGCGACGTGGTCATGGGCGTGAAGCCTGCCAGCCAGACCGACCACGATCCCTTCGAAGTGGCCCTGGACCACATCAAGGAAAAGCGTGGCGTGAAAGAAGATTTGGAATTGACCTGGGAAGACCTCAAAGAACTGGTCGCCAACTTCAAGACCATCGTGCGGGAGCAGGCCGGTCGCCCCTTCCCCGAAGATCCCAAAGAACAACTCTGGGGCGCCGTCAGCGCCGTCTTCTCCTCCTGGATGAACGACCGCGCCATCGTATACCGCAAGATGAATTCCATCCCCGAAGAGTGGGGCACAGCCGTCAACGTTCAGGCCATGGTCTTCGGAAACATGGGCGATGATTGCGCCACCGGCGTGGGCTTCTCTCGAGACTCCGCCACCGGCGAAAAGCGCCCCAACGGCGAATACCTGATCAACGCTCAGGGCGAAGACGTGGTGGCCGGTATCCGCACCCCCATGCAGCTCACCAAGCTGGACTCGCTGGCGTGGGCCAAGGACCACAACGTTCCCGAAGAAGAGCGCGCTCGCAAGTATCCCTCGCTGGAAGAGTACATGCCCGAGACGTTCCTTCAACTCATGGGCATCTACCAGAAGCTGGAAGGCCACTATCGAGACATGCAGGATCTGGAATTCACCATCCAGAAGGGCAAGCTCTATATGCTCCAGACCCGAAATGGCAAACGGACCGGTTTTGCCGCCGTGCGCATCGCCGTGGAGATGGCCGACGAAGGTCTCATCACGCCTCAGGAAGCCGTTCTTCGCGTCGAACCGGAACATCTGGATCACGTGCTTAAGCCCATCTTCAACCCCGCTGCCAAAAAGGTCGCCATCAAGGAAGGCCGCAAGCTTGGCCGTGGTCTCCCCGCTGGCCCCGGTGCCGGTTTTGGCCAAATCGTCTTCTCCGCTGCTGACGCCGAAGTCTGGGTCAATGCGAAGAAGGGCCCCGTGGTGCTGGTTCGCCACGAAACCTCGCCCGAAGACATCAAGGGCATGCAGATCGCTCAGGGTGTGCTCACCGCTCGTGGCGGCATGACCTCCCACGCAGCCGTTGTCGGCCGCCAGATGGGCAAAGTTTGCGTCGTGGGATGCTCCGAACTGGATATCGATTACAGCACCCGCCAGATGAAACTGGGCGGCAAGGTGGTCAAGGAAGGCGATTGGCTTTCTTTGGACGGTTTCACGGGAGAGATTCTCTCGGGCAAGATCGACACCATGCAGTCCACCGTCCAGCAGGCCCTGTTCGGTGACTACAAGCCCACCGACAAGAACGACATCGCCAACCTGTATGCCAAGCTCATGACCTGGTGCAACGAGTTCAAGAAGCTCGGCATCCGCACCAACGCCGACAGACCGCAGGATACCGCTGTGGCCCGCACCTATGGCGCTCAGGGCATTGGTCTGACCCGAACGGAACACATGTTCTTCTCGGGCGCTCGAATCAAGGCCGTCCGTGAGATGATCCTGGCCGAAAACCTGGTGGATCGCCAGAAGGCCCTGGCCAAACTGCTGCCCATGCAGAAGGAAGACTTCAAGGGCATCTTCAAGGCCATGGATGGATACCCGGTCACCATCCGTACGTTGGATCCCCCGCTGCACGAGTTCCTGCCCCACCACGACCACGAACTGGCTGAGATGGCCAAAGAACTGGGCGTGACCATCGAGAAGGTGGCGTTGAAGGTCCGGGCTCTGACCGAATCCAACCCCATGTTGGGCCATCGCGGTTGCCGCTTGGGCATCGTGTATCCCGAAATTACCGAGATGCAGGCCCGTGCCATCATGGAAGCTGCCGTGGAGTGCACCCTGGAAGGCGTCGTGGTTCACCCCGAAATCATGATCCCGCTGGTGGGTTACGTCAACGAACTCAAGGCCCAAGAGATCATCGTGCGCCAGGTCGCCGAGAAGGTCTTTGCCGAGAAGGGCAAACGAATCGACTACATGGTGGGAACCATGATCGAACTGCCCCGAGCTGCTTTGACTGCCGACCAGATCGCTACCGTGGCCGAGTTCTTCAGCTTCGGCACCAACGACTTGACCCAGACCACGCTGGGCATCTCGCGTGACGATGCCGGCTCGTTCCTCAAGTTCTACGAGGAAAACAAGATCATCGAGTCCGATCCCTTCCAGTCCCTGGACCAGGAAGGTGTGGGCCAGTTGCTTGCCATGGCCAAACAGAAGGGCCGAGCCACCCGCCCCAATATCAAGTTGGGCATCTGCGGTGAACACGGCGGCGACCCCCGCTCCATCGGCTTCTGCCACAACATCGGTCTGAACTACGTCTCCTGCTCGCCTCCCCGCGTGCCCGTCGCCATTTTGGCGGCCGCTCAAGCCGCACTCAAGGATGTGAAGTAGGCCCATTGGACTCTGTGTGACCGACGTCCGCCCGCAGAATCCTGCGTGCGGACGTCTTCATGTTGCTTTCCCTTCCACTCCTCCGTATATTCCGCCGCCTTCTACGAACAGGTATTGGGCTTTGGCCAAGTTCGAAAAACAACAGTCGCTTGTGACCCTGATTCTGCTTGGGGCCTCCGCCGTGGCCTCGGCATCTCTTGCCGTGGTAGGGGCCACTCCCGTCCAAATTGCCCTATTCGCCTTGGCCTCCTTGCTTGGCTGTGGCGCTTCTGTACTGGTCTTACGGCGACACTGGGCATCCCTTGAGGCGTTTCGACTGCGTGAACTCGCCCTGCGCGAAGAGGCCCTGCGCGAAAAACTCTCGGAACGCACCCGCATGCTGCAGGCGACCAATCATGATTTGGAAGCTCGCGTTCGGGAACTGAATGTCCTGTTCTCATGCAGCCGTGCCTTGGCCGGTTCCCTGGAACAGGCAGAACTCCTCCGGGCTTTTGTGGAGGGCACTCGCACACTGCTTAACGTGGACCACTTCGTCATCCTGGTGCACGACCCGAGACGGGCGGCCCTGGTGGTGCAGGAGACCATGGGCTTTGAGGGCGACGGACCCCTGGTCGGGGCTTCTCCTGCCGCCGCATCCCTGGAGAGTGAAGTGTTTGCAAAACGGCGCCTTGCCCTGGTCGCCAACCTGGAGTTTGAACGACGACCCAACCTGATTAAGGAACGCACGGCCCTCGGAGGATCCTTGCTGGTCCTGCCCCTGATGGTGGGAAACCGAACGGCCGGTGTCTGGCTGCTGCACCGTAACGCCCCCAGGGCGTTTACCTTTGATGATTCGGGGATCTACCATGCCGTTGGCAACCAGCTTGCCACGGCGCTGGAAAACGCCAGCCTCTATCGTATGACCCGCGAATTGGCTACCCATGACGAACTCACGGGCCTCTATAACCGCAGAGTCCTGGATTCCCGCCTTGAGATGGAGTGGGAGCGAAGCCAACGCTTCAGTTCCTGGCTGGGGCTGGTCATGGTCGACGTGGATCACTTCAAAGGGTTCAACGACGAATTCGGTCATATCGTGGGAGACTTGGTTCTGCGTCATGTGGCGTCGCTGCTGAACGCAAACGTCAGAAAGGTCGATCTGGTCGCACGATATGGAGGAGAGGAATTCTGTATCCTGCTACCCCGAACCTCGCTGGACGAAGCCCACCATGTGGCCGAGTCCATCCGGCTGGCCATCGAAAACACGCCGTTGATGGCTGGCGACAAGGTCTATTCGGTGACTGCCAGCTTTGGGGTGGTCAGCAGCCAACTTCCTGTGCCCGGATTGATGCAGCTCTTGGATCTGGCAGACCAGGCTCTGTATCAAGCCAAAGCTGAAGGCAGAAACCGAGTGGCCAAGGCTAGCTCGACCATGATCCCGGAGGGGGCGGATTTCCATTCGTACACTCCCTCATCCCGTGGGCCTCACGTGCTCTACTGAGTGCGGACCCCGGGAAGAGGGGGCTTTTCTTGGGAATGGGTTACAGGATCTCTTTCAGTGTCGGAGCGGGCTTGAACGTGACGGTCTTGGAAGCCTTGATGGTGATTTCCACCTTCTTGATCGGGTCCCGACCCTTACGCTCCTTGCGCTCTTTGCGAGAGAAGGTGCCGAAACCCGGATAGGCAAACCGACCATCCGCTTTCACAGCCTGACCGATTTCTTCGAACACTCTGTCGATGAGATCAGCAGTCTGCTTCTTGTTCAAAACACCAACGGCCTCATGCACTTTGTCGATCAATTGCGCTTTGGTCATAACTCCCTCCAATTGAGTTACCGGAAAAACCTTAACTGACGGCATCGTCTTGCAGGCCACAATATGGGGCGGGAAGAACCTCTGTCAAGGAAAAATCGTGGCTGTCTGCCTGAATTTTAGAGGATTCCGGGAAAGCCCTGCTGGGCCAGAGCGTGATACGTGACCAGATGCACTGCCGCGGACAGGTTCAGGCTGCGCACACCGGATCGAATGGGAATCCCATAAACTCGTTCCCCATAGCGCTCCAACACGTCCTGCGGTAGTCCTTTGCTCTCGGAGCCAAATACCAGGATGTCCGATCCCGAGTGCTTAATATGGGTGTAGAATTGGTTGGCCTTCTTGCTGAAAAAATAGACCGGGTCGTCCGCATGCGTCGATAGAAAAGACTCCAGGTCCTTGTGCACACCCACGCAGACGTCGTGCCAATAATCCAGTCCGGCGCGCTTTAGATAGCGGTCATCCAGGCTGAATGCCACGTTACCAACAAGATGCAATCTGGAACCCGTTGCCGCACACATTCGCGCCACACACCCGGCATTTTGCGGTATCTCCGGGTCCACAAGCACTATGTCCATGATTCACTCCGTGTTGCGCTAAAACCGCCACCAGGCGTCGACCCATGGGTAAACCGGAAGCGAGAAATCGTTGGCCGTGCCACTGCCCTCGGCGCCCGACGAACTGGCCGAAAGGGTGAACTGCCCCACCACCAGGCCCGCTCCGATGCGCATCCGGCCAAACTGCCTTGCGTAAAGTGCCGTAAACGTCGGGATGGCGAATCCGTCCTCAAACAGATAACGCCCACGGAACTCGGCCAAAAGAAGGTGCTGGGGGGCGATCAAGAAATCTGCGCCGAGGCGGCCATACAGCCCCCCTAAACTTCCACGGTTCCCTTGAGACAACTCCGCAAGATAGCCCATGGCCATGGTGACCTGCCAGCGGGTCCCCAGCACCATGGAAGCCACCGCCCCCAACTGCACCATGCCCGGGTAGTCAGAGTCTTCCCCCGAGTCGGACTGCTGAATCGCCAGAAAGCTCTGCTGATAACCTGCCTCAACGGCGATGGAGGGTTCGCCCTGCAAGGCCAGGGCCCGAAACCAGACGTTAGGGGTCAAGAACAGGTACAACGCGGGGTGCAGAAACGCCGTGACCCGCTCGTGAAGGCCAAAAGCCATTGGCGACAGAACCCCAATGACCGTTTCGCCCTTCTCCAGAACCCGTGCGGTGCCATGGATGATCTGCGACGGAGATTCCCACGCCCCGGCCTCCGAGGTCGCCAGGAGCATCAGTGCGACCACCAGAGCCCGACCTTTCATTAATGCACCAACGGTTCGGAGGGCTTGCCCGTGGGGACCGCTATGGTCCCGAATCGTTGCTCGTAGCGGGCGATGTTCTCGGCCAATGCCGCCGCCAATCGCTTGGCGTGGACCGGAGAGGTCACCATTCGGGCCAGCACCTTGCCCCTGGGCTGCTGGGGCTGGATGAAGATGAAGTCCAGCACGAACT
>CAYTWV010000212.1:0-7448 GCA_964442235.1 uncultured Myxococcales bacterium
CTTGTCGCCGGGGACCCTCGGATCTCCACTTAGCTTGACTCCTTTGTGACCTGAGATGGTGCGGCTGGCCATCGTCGTCCTCCGTCAGGGTTTGCAGTCTACACGCCTTTGAGATTCCGCTCAATCGGGCAGAGTTCATTCAACGGGAAAGACCCTGTGTCCAGCACACATCGAACCCCTGGCAACTGAGGCAGTGAAGACCTATACTCGCAACTCGAAGTGAACAGGAGACCGGATGAGCAAAGCGAAAAAGGGAAAGATTCCCAAGGACGTACTGGAGTTGGCTCTGGCAAGTATCAACGGCGTTGTGGAAGAGAAGTGGCAGGGGGCCTCGGACGACGAGTTGGCCCAACATGCCATGGTCCTGGCCAGCGAGTACGATTTCGACGCTGCGGCCGCTCACTTCAAAGAGGCGTTGCTTCGCTCTTCGGGTCGCTCAGATCTGGTGGAAGCTTTTGCCCGGTTTCTGGTCGATGAGGCTGGATGGGTGGATCAGGCTCTGGCGCTTCTTTCGGCCCAGGGATGCAGCGATGGGGCCGTGTGCAAACGGCTGTACGCTCGCAGTTTGACGTTGGCCGGTCATGACGCTGCGGCACTGCTGCAGTGGTCCCTGGTTAATGCCATGGAACCGGATGCGGACAGCGTGAAGGCCGAATTTTCGTTGCTCATCCGAACCGAGCGACTGCGGGAAGCGGCCCTGTTGCTGGATCGAAGCCGACAGGACGACTCGCTTGCGGTGCTGTTGGGCGACTTGGAGCGCCAGCTAAAGGAGGCCGCAGTTCCGTTCTGGCAGCATGAAGTGCGGCAGTTCTCGGCCGAGCTTTGTGACCACAGCGACCCCGAGTGGTTCGAGAACCGCTTGGCTGCGTGGAAGGGAATCCCCGGCATACCCGCCCAAGCCCTGGTCTTGAAGTCCGAGGCCGAAGCGAGGGTCAAGCGGGGTCGAACCATAGAGTGGCTGGATGCGGCCAATCAAAGCCTGTCGCAAGGGGATTTGACTCGGGCTGCAGATCTGGCCCGGAAGGTGCTCGAGCTTAAGGCAGAACACCCCGAAGCGCTGGCCATTCTTGGCACCTGTGAAAAGACGCTGCAGGCCGAAACCCTGTCGGCCCTGCGGACCGAGGCCCAGCGGCGTTTTCAGTCGCAGGACTCTTCCGAGGTTCTGTTATGGCTGGCCGGCCGGGGTTTACCAACCGCCGAGTGGATGCAATGGGTGCCTGCACTCCACGAACCACTTGCCAAAGAGGTGGTTGCCCTTCAGGAGCACTTTGGACAGGCCCCAACGCCCCAGCAGTTGCAGGCTTTGCTTCAGCTCAGATCGGCCCAGGGGGCCATGGCCGCGTCCGACGTCGAAACCGCAGAGCTTACGGCCGCTCGAGTCGAGCGACAGTTGACCGGCCTGCCCGGGTTGCTTGACCTGCAAGCCGCCATTCGGGGCCACAAGGCCGCAAAGAAGCAGCAAGAGCTTTCGACCTTGGTTGCACAGGCTTCCCAGGCTTTTCTGGAAGGAGAAAGCGAGTTGGCGGCGGACCTTCTAAAGCGGGCAACGGCGCTGGAAGGAGTCACAATGACCTCCGACGCCCTTCTGCTTCAGGAGCGGGTCGCAGAATCGCTGAAAACCGTTAAAGAGGTCGAGTTCGTGCGACGACGCCTCTCCGGGCTTCTGGAATCCCAGAGCTTTTTCGAGGCCTCGTTGCTGCTGGAGTCGGCGTCGGGCGCAGCGCTGGACAGTGTCGAGCGAAGCCGGGCTCGGGCCCAAGTCAAGCAAGGCGTCTCAACCTTGTGGCCCTGGAGCTATTCGCCCTACCCCGCCGTCTCGTCAGGCTCCGAATATCGCTCCGAGTCTCAAGGAATAAAGGGCCTGCCCACGGAACAGACCTTGCGCCTGCTGGTGCCCTACCCCGGAAGCGATCTTCTGTGGCTCAGTTCGGGGGACAAGGCGTGGTTGGTCAGCGTGAAGCGCATGGAGATGCTGGGCGAGATTTCGCTCCCTCCGCAAGCCAATCTGGACGACCAGCGAGGGGTGCTGCTGGGAGACCGAGGCCCCGACGGGCAGACCCTGTTTATGTACATTCATCTGGGCAATGATGCCGTTATGGACTTTCGCTACGGGCCCGATGGCCTTCGGCTGAATTTTGCGGGAAAACTTTCGGCCATGCTGCCCCCGGCCAAAGGGGCGCACACTCGCTGGTTTGCGCCGCTGGGGCCCGAAGAGCGTTTTGTGGTGTGCCAGTCCGCACATGATTCGCAGGATGCCAGTCGCCTGCTTTCGATTCCACTTACACCTGGCAAAAGCATCCTGGACATCGAGGCCAGTTACCCGCTGGCGCACCTTCGTCGACTGGGCCAGACCCCCAATCTGCTCATGATCCATCGTCAGCCCAACGGTGCGGCCATGCGCCTTCCGGGCTATTTCTCCTTTGCGTTTATGGACGAAAGGCTTCGGCTGACCGAACGATTCCACATCCCTGCAGCTCAACTGGATAACGTGTTTATCGAGTCTTCCCGTTGGACTCGGATAAGTGAAGACGGGAAACGGATCTATGCGCTGTTCAGCTACTTTGAAGGCATGACCGGACAGTTGATCCAGCGGCCATTGGCCTTTGTGGCCATGGAACGCAACGGAGACTTGCTCTACGCCGTGTCCGACTCGTCCACACTGGTCCAGAACCATGGGGACATCGAGCCCTCGGCCGAAGTCGTTTCATGGAACGGCAGGGACTATCTGGCCTGTGTAGTCCGCAAACGAGAGGTTCAGTCCCTGACCCTGGTGGACCTGGCCACATTCAAGCTGGTTCGGCGCTGGGAATGCCCCGACGGCGAGAAGTTGATGGCCGTTGTACTCGGTTCGGAACCGGGAACCGTGGTGTGTGTAAGCATGGTCAAGGCATCCGGCACGCTGCGACTGCGCAGACACAGCGTCTCGGAGGCACTTCGATAATCCGTTCCGCACCAGATAGCTTGGACCCCGAAGGTCCCAGGAGGCCCCATGAAACGCCCCTTGACTCCGGAACTTGAACGCAGCCTTCTTGCTGCCGCCGAGGCCATCGCAAAGAACGAACACGTCTCGCCCGAGGACAAACTCATGTGTTACTGTTCTATACTGTATGATCAGGTGGAACATTATGACTGGGTGGGTTTTTATCTAGCCTTGCCTCAGAGCAAAGAATTGTTGCTTAGCAGCTATATTGGCGCTGCGACAGAGCACTTTCGAATTCAGTATGGCAATGGCATTTGTGGCCAGACGGCTCAAACGCTCAAGGAATTTGTCGTTCAGGACGTAAACGCCGAGACAAACTACCTGTCATGCAGCGTCCATGTGAAATCGGAGATCGTCATCCCTATCTTCCACGAGGGGAATTTCGTGGGAGAACTGGACATTGACTCTCATGCCCTGGCTCCTTTTGGAGAGGGGGATTCCCGATTGCTAAAAGCCATCGCATATTTGGCATCGCCGTGCGTGGCGGAGCTGTCTGCCGACGCCCTTTAATCAAAATGCTGGCTGATGGGAGGCCATAGATGAGTGAGAAAAGGATGCGAACCGAATCGGATTCCATGGGACAGATGCAGGTGCCTGCCGACGCCTTGTGGGGCGCCCAGACGCAACGGGCCGTAGAGAACTTCCCGGTTAGCGGAATTGTCTTTCCCCGAAGTTTTGTGCGTGCCCTGGGCCTGGTGAAAAAGGCAGCGGCGCAAACCAATATCGAGTTGGGGCAGATCCCCGAGGATGTCGGTGTGGCAGTCATCCAGGCCGCCGACGAAGTGATCGCCGGGAAATGGGACGCTCACTTCGTTCTGGACATCTTCCAGACCGGTTCAGGAACCAGCACCAACATGAACGCCAACGAAGTGATTGCCACTCGGGCGACGCAGATACTGGGCGGCCGCAAGGTGCATCCGAACGACCACGTCAACGCGGGCCAGTCTTCCAATGACGTGATTCCAACGTGCATTCATCTGGCGGCGTTGGAGACCCTTGTCAGCGACCTGCTTCCCGCACTTGAATCCCTGGCGTACAACCTGGAAAACAAAGAGCGGGAGTTTCATGAGATCATCAAGATTGGTCGCACACATCTGCAAGACGCCACCCCCATTCGACTGGGCCAGGAGTTCTCGGGTTACGCAGCCATGGTTCGACATGGCATCGTGCGGCTGAACGGAACAAAGGCTGGCCTTCGAGAGCTTGCCTTAGGCGGTACGGCCGTGGGAACCGGCATCAACGCACCGGCGGGATTCGCGTCCAAGACCATCGCCCGCCTGGCCGAACAGATGGGCATTCCGTTGGTCGAGGCGACCAACCATTTTGAAGCCCAGGGTTCCAAAGACGCTGCGGTGGAAACCAGCGGCCAATTGAAGACGCTGGCGGTAAGCCTGATGAAGATTGCCAACGACATCCGCTGGCTTGGCAGCGGGCCCCGGTGCGGCATCGGGGAGCTGTTGATTCCGGCCGTTCAACCCGGTTCCAGCATCATGCCGGGCAAGGTGAATCCGGTCATGGCAGAGTCGCTGATTCAGGTGTGTGCCCAGGTCGTCGGAAATGACGCTGCGGTCACCCTTGGCGGTGCCTTCGGAAACTTCGAACTTAACGTGATGATGCCGCTGATTGCTCACAATCTGCTTCAGTCCATCCAGCTTCTGGCCAATGCCTCACGGCTGTTTGACCAGCGTTGTATCGCCGGGCTCAAGGCAGACAAAGCCAAGTGTGAGCAGATGGTGGAACAAAGCCTGGCCATGGTGACCTCTCTCAGCCCCCTTGTGGGGTATGACCGCGCCGCTGCCCTGGCCAAAGAGGCCTATTCCACGGGTCGGACCATTCGAGAGCTTGTCAACGAAAGGGGAATCCTGGACAAGGAGGTGCTTGACAAGGCCCTGGACCCGCTGTCGATGGTGGACCCTGCTTAGGTCTGGGTGGCCAAACGGAGGATTGTGATGAGCGGAGTGAGTTTCGATTTCAGTGGCATGAGTGAACACCGAATTGGCGCACACTCCGGTCTAAGCCGTGACGCATTGGCGGGGGCGCTTGCAACCATGGATCATGCGCTTCAGAAACTGCGCACAGAACCCGGCGAGCGGGGATATATCCACATTCCGGATCACCCGGAAGTGGCCCTGGACGTCATGGATTATGTGCGAAGCGTAGCCGGCAAATTTGAGAGCGTGGTGATTCTGGGCATCGGCGGCTCCAGCTTGGGCCCTCGGGCCGTAATGGATGCATTGACAGTCCCGAACCACCCCGGCACCCTTTGGAATTGGCGAAAAGGACTGCCCCTGCAGTTCCTGGATAACGTGGACCCCGCGGGTCTGCACGCCGTGCTGGTTAATCTGAACCTGGCCAAGACGCTCTTCCTGGTTATCTCCAAGTCGGGAAACACCGTGGAAACGGCCGCTCAACTTCTGGTGGTCCACCAGATGCTGACGGCTCAGTTGGGGAACGCCTGGAAGGATCATGTGGTTACGGTCACGGACCCCAAGCGTGGGCCCTTGCGGGAAATCACGACTCAATATGGGCTGAAGTCCTTCGAGATCCCACCCGACGTAGGAGGACGTTTCTCTGTGCTTTCGCCAGTGGGCCTGCTTCCCGCAGCGCTTGGCGGCGCCGATATCTCGGCCCTGCTGGAAGGCGCCAAGGCTTCCAGGGACGCCCTCTTTGCGGCCCCTGCCGAAGAGAATCCCGCAGCCATGAGTGCCGCAATTCATTACTTGTACCACAAGGCGGGCCGGCCCATTCGCATCATCATGCCTTATCGCCAAAGCCTGGTGGCGCTGGCAGATTGGTTCCTGCAACTTTGGGGTGAAAGCCTGGGCAAATCCGAGCAAGCCGGCTCTACGCCAGTGCGTGCGGTAGGCGTCACAGACCAGCACTCCCAACTTCAACTCTACAAAGAGGGCCCCCAGGACAAAGTCATCAACTTCTGGCGGGTGGAGGGCAGTCGAGCCGAAGTCTCCATTCCCCAGTCGGATCTGTGCGAAGCGTTTGCCTATCTGGGCGGCAAAAGCATGACCGAATTGCTGAAGGCCGAGTACCTGGGCACTCGCACCGCCCTCATGGAAGCCAACCGGCCCACCATGGAGATGCGCATGGCCCAACTGGATGAAAAGGTCATCGGGGCCCTTCTGTTCGCCATGGAGCTAGAGACCGATCTGGGCGGCTTCCTGTATCAAGTTAATGCGTTTGACCAGCCCGGTGTCGAATTGGGCAAGCAGTTTGCGTTTGGCCTGCTGCGCCGCAAAGGGTTCGAAGATTTCCGCCAGAGATTCGAAGCGAAACAGGGCCTGCTTCCCGGTTGGATTGCGGGAATCCCTCTATAACAAATCCGGTATGTCAGGGATCCCGCTTTAGAAGACCCAGGTGTCTCCCACCGGTCCGAAGTTCACGCCGAATCTGCCGAAGTTCTCGACCACGAACCAGAGCGAACCTTTGACCTCGTAGGGGATTTCGATCTCGATCTCGTCGCCGCCCAAAATGGCATCAATATTCTGCTCAAACAGGGTGATCAAGACCTCAAGGATGGGCTCGGGGGCGATGCGGAACGTCAATCGCAACTCTAGGGTTCCCCCGGCGGGAATCATGCGGACTGCCAGTTCGGGCGGAACCTGGCCCGTGATTTCGCTTTCGATCCAAAGACTGATGAAATCGGCAGCAGCACCGGCGAAGTCGTCGATACTGTTGATCTCGGGCTCGTCCGAACTGCAGGCCCCGGGCTGCGTGTCGCCGCAGTTCGGGTCGTCGGCCTCACAAAACTGGATACACAACGCCCCCAATTCCTGCGAAGTCTGGCGTGGGAAGACCGATAGCGAGGTCAACAGTTCCACGGCAGGTACCGCAAAGTCGTTGTCGTTGCTGAGCAGAAGCGGCAATTGAAACTCAAAGATCATCCGATCCAGAGGGGGCCTGGCCCCCAAAGCCGCTTCACAAAGCACCTCCACCGCCGCCGCATCATAAACCAGCGGGCAGTAGTAGGCCGCCATGTTCGCAAACGACGGAGAACGGGTCAGCACGATATCGCCAGGCTCAACGCCAGGCTCCAAAACGTCGGGAACCCACCCGCCATCGCTGCCAGGAAATTCACAGGAGTGAAGGGGCAGCACGGTAAGAGACAGACAGACGAGCAAAACGTGTCGAAAGCGAGAGGCCATGAAGACTCCTTCTTCTGCAGGAGGCTATGGTACGCACCCTGGGCGAAAAGGGAAAGCGGGAAGAAGGAAGAAGGTGTGATCGGCGGCGTGGCAAAGTGGGCTTCGACAGTGGCGGCCGCGGCGCGCAGCGACAGGGGTCACCGCAGCCTCTCGGCTCGGCTTACGCCTTGCCTCGTGGCGCGCCCCCCGGCCCTCGCCTGCGGCTCGGGCCTGCCCCCCCCAGACAAGCTGGGTGGGCAGACGGCGCACTTACGTATGTTGGGGACAGAGTTGACTATTCGACAGAACCTTCCGGCACGTTGGGATACTCA
>CAYTWV010000213.1:0-7433 GCA_964442235.1 uncultured Myxococcales bacterium
GACTTGTGGACGGTCAAGGCGAGCCAGTTGCAGCACCTGTTGGACAATTGAGAACGATTGCGATCAGCGGCTCGCGACCTTACGCGAACCATACCGCCCGATTTTATCGCGAGTCCGCTGCAT
This sequence comes from uncultured Myxococcales bacterium, assembly GCA_964442235.1. GTDB lineage: Bacteria > Myxococcota_A > UBA9042 > CAIXZC01 > CAIXZC01 > CAYTWV01. Next base: position 124 of record CAYTWV010000213.1, read on the forward strand.
TGCGTGGTTCTGTGGCGTATGGAATGAACCGATGAAGTGGATCAGCGTTATCAAGACACTTCCAAAATGGGGCGAGCGAGTCCTCGTCGCTCACCGTCGCTACGATTGGTCAAACGCCCGTCACAAGTGGACACGGCTGAAGAGGCTGGGCGTTACGCCAGCAACGTTTTGGGTGGAGGACGAGAGCGGGCCGCGATTCACTGACGGGGACAACGTTGTAGCCGACCCGGTGGCGTGGATGCCGTTCCCGGCCCCGCCAACGGACAGCACACAAACTGGCAGAAAGTGAAACCAAATAGCATGAGCAGACACCTGATCTTATTGACGATGTGCATCTACGCCTACGTGGCGTGCGAGCAGTTATGTAAGAAGAACGTACCAGGGTTTATTACCTGGGGGTCTTATGCACTGGCCAACATTGGCCTGTGGATGATGGCCAAATGATGCTCCAGCTACACCCGCCGATCTGGGTTGCCACCCCCATGGGCGAAGGCTTTGCCCTGCTGGTCATTGACTACGGGCCCGCCCTCAATTCGGTGTGGGTTGTCCATCACTTCGATGACGGTCAGGTGATACATGTGGACTCGGCCGAGGTCCGAGTCATGGGAAACGAGATGTACGACATCAAGCACCCCAAGACCCCAGTGGACAGGTGTATCTAGCCAGGTCTGCTAGCATGCGTTTTGCGGCCGTATTTGCACAAACCCAGGAAACGTGTGGCGAGGATTTAGAAAGGGCGTTAGAACGCACGCCAGGTGCCTCAGACAGGACATTAGGCACTATGGTACATAGCCCACTGTTTGGGCATCCGGCCTGAAGCTCGGCCCCCCGCCGACTGGTCCCACAGGGACGCACCAAGAGGGGGCACAACTGGGAGTCTCCGACTCCCGTCTGCGGTAAAGGACAGGGTCTGCCGACTCCGCCTTGCCCGAGGCCACCGGCCAACCGCAGCGCCGTGTCAGGGAGTTCGATTGGACACAGCGGCGTTAAACAACCAGCGTCCATAGCGGTGTCTGCCCGGCTCCGGGGTTTCAGCATCGCCCGACTTCCCTGCCTTGCGCAGGGAGTCGGTGCGCCCTCACCAAGGTTTCAACAGTGAACAAACAAGACCGGCTGGTTCTCCAAGAGTTTGCCTCCCTCTTTCGCTCCTGTGCCGTGTGCTGGTGGCCCGAGTCTGACGGCAGGCGCAAGCTGGATATTCACCATCTTGTCCAAGGTGCCGGCCGCAAGCATGACAGACGGTGCCTACTTCGTCTGTGTGAGAACTGTCACACCGTCTACCACAGCGGCTCAAAAGTCACTGGACTTTACGATCTGAACAGGGGTATACTCCTGGCCTGCAAGCAAGAGTGTGATCCCGAGTATTACGATCCGGAGTTCCTGGCCTCCCTGAAGATGAAGAAGCACCTGGGCTATGAGCCCGAGCCGCTTCCCCAGCCGTATGTCGAACAGCGAGATCGAAACGTAGGTTCATGGAATCGCAGGAACCCCTGACGGCCCAGGTCATCCGGGTCACACGCCGAGACACCGTTCAAATCCGGGTGATGAACCCCCAGTTGCAATCGATGGTCGCCACGTACATGACCGTCGAAGGAGTGTGGTGCGATGAACACGCCGACAACGCCATCATCGACTGGGTGGAGCTGCACGCAGACCATGGACGGCTGCGGCTGCTCACGTTCGGCTGGGTTAGGGACGAGTACGGCCGGTTGCTGGGGGATCTCTGCGACCTCCAGACCGGGGAGTGTCTGTCGGACTATCTAGTGGAGCAGAAGGTGGCCTCGCAACGGCCGCACCACTACATGGAAACGATGATGAACCTCATGCATGGGAAGGAACCCGAGGAATGTTGAGCGGCGGCGACACCAAGACGATGAATCACAAGTTCTCCTGCTACTGGCCGACCGAGGGCGAGCGCCGTGACTTCGCCATGTACGGCCGTCTCGGAACCTGGGTGTCTCAGAACCAGAAGGTGCTGGACAAGAAGCCGGTCGCTGAGTGCGTGCGGCTGGTGGCCGAGCAGTTCCCCGAGCTGACCTGTGTCGATGGCCGTGACCACCAGGGACGGCTGGCGAGGTGGGCCAAGTGAACTCTCGCCAGAAGGGTGCCCGCGGCGAGCGAGAGGCTGCCAAGGAATGGGCTCGCGTCCTCGGCGGCTCGGCCCGGCGCGGCCAGCAGTTCTCGGGCTCCAAGGAGTCGCCTGACATCGTCACCTCCCATGAGGGCATTCATGTTGAGGTGAAGCGAACCGAGCGTGGCAACCCCTATGACTGGCTGGACCAGGCCAGGCGTGATGCTGGGGACCGGCTGCCGGTGGTGCTGCACAAACGCAATAACCGCAAGTGGCTACTGATTCTGGAGCTTGACGATGCCCCAAGACTGGCGCAGGAAATTGGTGGCCAAGTGGAAGCGTTGGGCCCAGGAGCGGTGGCCGCTCCAGTTCCCGGTGCGGATCTACCTGCGCAACCCGAGGCAGATGAAGAGTGAGCTGGGCTACTTCACCATGGATGACGATCTGGAGCGAGGGACGATAGCGGTTCGGAGTGACCTAGACCATTACGTGTTGCTGGACACCCTGTGCGAGGAGTGGTCGCACGCCCGGGTGGTCTGGCTCAACGACGAGGAGGACAACAGCGATGACCCCTACCACCATGCCACATTCTGGTCCGAGTACGGCAGGATCCAGCACTCCTCCCGGTCGGTTGAATGGTGACCCCTACCTGGAGATTTGCAACGCCCTCCATGCCCTGCTTACCAGGAAGCGGGGGTACTACGGATGCCAGTCAAACCCGCTGGAAAACGCACTCGGGGTGCAAGCGGACGGGATTGAGCCCTGGAAATACCAGGCCGCCAGGATCGGGGAAAAGTGCCGCCGCCTCCGCGGTCCTTTGCGGACAATAGATATAAGGAAGACACTTGCTGACATTGCCGGCCACGCCGTGGTGGCCATTGCCTGTTTGGATTATGAGGAACAACATGAATCTGAAGATCGTTCAGTGGCTGCTGAAGCACCGTGAAGCTCTCCTCAAGGTGGTGGAGATCGCCAAGAAGTTCGACCGCACCTCCCCGTACCTGACTCAGTGGGCGGTGGTCAACGAGATTGCCCAGGTGGTCCTCCCCATCCTGGAAGCCGAGGCTGTGCAGCCGAAGTTCTTTGGCTGGGACGGCGAGGACGATCTGGTGGTGGATACCCCTGCCTCCTATGACGCCCGCGTGTTCAGCGCCGGCGCCGAGGTGGCTGCTCTGGGGATCGACTGGAAGACCATCGTTGAGGTGCTGGTGCCGATCCTCATTGCCATTCTCCAGGCGGTCGGCAAGAGAGAATGAGCTTCGTCCATCTGCCCCCATACCGCGTTGACTTCCTCCATGTGCCGCACTCGGCCCAGGAGGGAGTTGACTGGGGTGTGAGTTCCTATGGGATACCCTCCCTGTGGATGACCTCCAAGGGGGAAGGCGTGACGGTGGCGGTGATCGACACCGGGGTGTCGCCGCACTCGGCGCTGAAGGACGTTGTGGTTGACTACCGCAACTTCTCCTCGGACTCCGATGTCTACGACACCCTCGGGCATGGTACGCATGTCGCAGGCGTGATCGGTGCTAAGACCGGCCTGGCCAAGGGCATCGCACCCGAGGTCAAGATCCTGTCCCTCAAAGTCCTCGGCCACTCGGGCATGGGCAGCAACGAGGCGGTGGCCACGGCCGTGCTGCATGCGACCGAGGCCAAGGCCGACATCGTCTGCATGTCGCTCGGGTCCAGCAAGCCCGACAGCCGCGTGCATGAGGCGGTGAAGAAGGCTCAGGCCGCGGGCGTGATTGTGGTGTGCGCGGCTGGCAATGACGGTGGGGCAGTGAACTTCCCTGCTGCCTTCCAGGAAACCATTGCGGTGGGTGCCGTGGACAGGAACGGCAACGCCTGCGAGTTCTCTTCCAGGGGCAAGGAGATTGCCGTCGCTGCCCCAGGGCAGGACATCACCAGCACCTGGCTTGGTGAGGGATACGCCACGGTCAGCGGCACCAGCATGGCCGCGCCGTTTGTGGCTGGCGTGCTGGCTCTGTACGTGTCGGCGCAGAAGAAGGACGGCCGGAAGGTTGACCATGCGGCCGTGACCAAGGCGCTCTCGGAGACTTGCCGCGACTCAGGTGAGCCCGGGCGTGACCATGTGTACGGCTGGGGCCTGGTCGATCCGCACAAGCTGCTGAACTACGAGGTCCGTTCCTCGCCGGCCGGCGTCACCCTGTTCATTCCCGGAGCCCGAATCCTGTGACCAAGTTTCAGATCCTCGCCGTCGCCACCCTCGGGGCTGCACTGGTGTGGCAGTTCGTCATCCCCAAGCTCCCTGCCCTGTCTCTGCCAATCCTGCGGAGGAAGGACGCCACGCTCCAGCACCTGGAGGCTGTGATCCGCATCCGGGAATCCTCGTCCGCGTCTGAAGTGAAGACCGCCTGCAACGCCCTTCTCCAGGCCCTGCTCAAATGAAGTACCTCCCTCTCGCATTGGCGGCCGTGTTGGTGGTCGCCAGTTTCGTTGGTTCCCCACGGCCAGCCGCAACTGGTCCCGTAGCTACAGCCCTATCGTCGGCTCCCTCCACCGACCGGGCCAAGGTGAACGCCATCTACCGAGCGCTCGGTGATGTGATGGCCAGGGACTCGGGCCGGCTGATCACTACCACAGCAGCCTGGCGAGCGATCTATCAAGACGCTCTGCGGCTGGCCGTGGGTGGGACTGACTTTGTCGGCAAGTACCCCGACCTGGCGAAGGCCGTGGAGGAAACGCTGGCCAAGCACTACCCGCTGGAGAACGTGGCCATAGACGATGCGCTGGCACAGAAGATTGTGGCTGGCATGCGGGCCGTGGAGGCGCAGTGTGAGTGACTTTGAGACTCCCCATGCTCTGCTGAAGGCATACGAAGACGGGCTCCCGGGCTGGCAGTACAACGTGCGGGCCAACGTGGAGTTCTTGGAATCGCAGAAGTACCAATACTTCAGCGAGCCGAACATCAAAGGCTCGGGCATCGGCAAGCGTGCCCTGCTCTGGCAGTACGCCAAGAAGCTGGACAAGAAGTGCTTCACCGAAAAACAAACCACTGGCGACTGTGTGGCCCACGGAAGCCGGGGAGCGCGGGACACAACCCGTGCGGTGGAGATCCTGGTGAAGAAGGAGCCAGAGGATTGGTTCCGCATGGGCGCCACCGAGCCGACCTATGGGGCTCGCGGTCACGGTGGCCAGGGCATGAGTCCTGGTACGGCGTCCAGGTTTGAGCGCGACTCGGGCTTCCTGGCACGCACCAAGTACGACGGCATCGTTGACCTGACCGTCTACAACTCCTCCATCGGCGCCCGCTGGGGATCGTCCGGTGTGCCCGAGAACGTGAAGGAGTTGTGTCGCAAGAACAAGGTCGGCGTCATCACCCAGGTGAAGACGCAAGACGAACTGCTGGACGCCTTGGTCAATGGGTACGCCGCACACTCCGGACAGAACGCCTCATGGTCGGTGGACTCCAACGCCAAGGGCATCCACTACCGCACGCCGCAAGGGTGGAACCATGACATGGCGATCCTCGGAGCGGATGACTCCAAGGAGTTCTTCCCCTTCCGCGTCTGGATGATCCAGAACTCTTGGGGCGAGTGGAACCAGAAGCCCAAGGGCTGGCCCAAGGAATACGGTGAGTGGATCCCCGGCATGATCCTCACCTCGGCGGATGACTTCGATGTCTGCGTATCGTCCGGCGACTGTTGGGTGTACGGATCCATCGACGGCTATCCCCCGCAGCGACTGCCGGACTACGGAACCGTGGGGCTGTTGCGTCATGGCTAGCATTGTGCTGTGGATCCTGTCGCTGTTTGCACCGCCCGACATGACGGCTCGGGTGGCGGCCGAAGCAGCCTATGTGCTGCACACACAAGAGTTCCCGGGCCCGAGCAAGCAATGCTGCGGCGCCTGCAAGAACGGCCGGATCGTCCACGGCGACGGCCACTCCACCGCCTGCCCGTGCCCGCCTGATTGCAAGTGCAAGACCAGGGGCGCGGTGATTCACCCGCCGTCAGTCCTCAAGTGCGTGGATGGGAAATGCTTGCCACCGAGGTAGCCGACCAGTGCCTGTACGAATCCGGTGCCCGGGGAATCAGTAAGCATGCCAGAGAGGTGGCACTTGTGGGCCTGCTGGTGGTGCCGGATGGGGCGGTTTCTATGCGGGAGTATCGCCGCCGCATCAAAGAGACGTACGTCAAAGCGCACCCGGAACGCGGCAGCTTCTTCCTCATCTTCGTCCTGCCCGTCCTGATCTCGCTCGTCAGCAACTGGATCGCCAAATGGATTTTGGATCGGAAGGACATGAAGGCCATTCGGAGTCAGGCGTTCGACGCACTCATCGACTCATCGCCACACTGGATGGACACACGCACATCTATCAGTTTCCCCCCGAAGAATCAGACCGAGCCGTCCGGATGATCAAACTGCATGTCGAAGAGGGGCAGTTGCATCCCTACGCTGGGCTCATGTTGGTGTCCATGATTCGGAGGAGCAGCGATGTCTGAGGTTGAGATGTGGCTGGTGGTGATGAGCGCCGTAGCCGCGGTGATACCGTGGGCGTTCTCTATCCACGCCAAGGTGGCGGTGATTGCCAATGCGGTGGAGAGCCTGCCCGAGATGGTGCAGGAACTCCGCGAAGCACTGGCGGAACATGAGGACCGACTGGACGAGCATGAAAAAGAGATCGCGGCTCTCAAAGCATCGACAGACACTCGTCATTGAGTACATCCCGCTAGCGCAGATGCTGGCGAAGTTCTTTCTGAAAGCCCGGCCAGGCTGGCAGAAGTCTGTGTTGTTGCCTGACCTAGAGGCCGAGGGATTTCTGGCCCTGACCAAGGCAGCCCGCACGTACGACAAGGCCAAGCTGCCGTACCCGAAAGCCTACTTCGCACGGGCGTGCATGAACGCCATGTACAAGTGGATCCGCAAGCAGAACCGCCAGCCCGCCGACTGGAAGATCAGCCTGGAGGAAGCCAGCGATTTGCTCCCGGTCATGGAGTCGCCGGACTATTTGCAGATGGCCATCGATGACCTCGGCCCCGACGCCGACCTGGCCACGGATCGTTTCCAGAATGGCCACACGCTGCGGACTATAGCGGCCGACCACCAGATTTCATTGCGGCTAGCCTCTGTTCGTAGCCGGGCCCTCGCAGCTCGTCTCGCGGAAGCCTTGGAAATCCGGCTTTCGCCGCGCGGGCCATCAGGTGAACATCCTTTACGTGGTAGTAATCGGAACAGCCCTTCTTCCTCCGCGGCTTCCGCACGCCATCGTCCATCAGGG
>CAYTWV010000214.1:0-2785 GCA_964442235.1 uncultured Myxococcales bacterium
GGAATACGAAACCTGCAACATGCAGACCCACGAGACCACTGTGGGCGGCATTGTGCCCGTGCAGTTCCCGGGCAAGGGGACCCTGATCATCCAAGTGGAGGGCAAAGAGCCCATCGTCATCGAAAACTTCGGCGTAGATCCCGGCAAGTTGGTAGAGATCGACTTTGAGCCCGGCGACCCCGCCACGGGTACTGAACCGGGTACCCCCACGGTCACGGACGCCGACCCCAGCAAGTACAGCACCTGCGACGCCGTCAGCGGCGTCAGCGCTGCCCCAACCCCCACCGACCCCGCCCCCAATCAAGACGTCACCGTCTATGCCACCACCATCCCAGCCGTGGTGGGGTGCACCGTGGAGTTCAGCATTGTGGGCACCGACGGCTACAGCAGCAGCGCCTCGCCGGCCACCGATGCCTCTGGCACAGCCAGTTTCTTTATCCCCGGCGGCGCCGAAAACGTCCACGACACCGTGACCATCACCGTCGGAACCCATACTACCACTATTACGTATTCGTTCTGAAGCGCGGTGCTGTCCTCCCCCGGCTCGCCTGGAAGAGGGTTTAGCTGCATCCTAGGGTGCCCCTGCAGCACACCTTCGGAGGCGGGAGCGGCCCCCCAGCTCGCCTGGGGGCGGGGGGGGCGCGCCTTGAGCGAGCGTCAGCGAGTCGAAAGGCTGATGCGTCAACGGCCCAAGCGCGTCGTTACAAGGTGGGGCCGCTAGCTGCGCGTTACTGTAAGGGCCGCATCAGCCATCCGACCGCCTGCCCTGCACGCCCACCCCACCCATCGGCCCTACCCCACAGGCACCTTACACAACCCCCGATAACTGTCGTTACATCCGGTATCGTTGAACGTGCCGGCGGGTAACATGCGGCAGCAGTCTTCCACATCGCCATAGTTGTTCGGTTGCCCGGGCGCCCAGTTCAGGAAGGCGGGAGTGGACCCGTCGGCCCACAGATAGACCCCTTCACTGTCCACGTCCTGAATCCCAATCCAGACCACCACACCGGGTGATGCTGCCTGAAGTGCTGCCGCGACTTCGGCCAGCTCTTGGGGCGTCTCGAACCAGGCCAGGTCGGCCCCTTCACCAAGGTCCTGGCAATTCTGCCGAGCCACGTCCCGTTTCTTGGAAAGGTCCACCATGACATACACATGGTCCACAACACCCGGCGTCAGAAGTTCGACGGTGGGAGGACACTCGGCGCCGTCGTCCGCATAACCATTGCAGTCCTGGTCGACGCCGTCGGCGCAGGACCCACCGGAATCTTTTGCCCCGGGGTAAGTCTGGTTGCTGGTATCATCGCAATCCTCGAAACAAGCCTGAAACCCATCCCCATCCTGGTCTCCGGAGAGGGCGCAATCGGCCTCACACATCACCGAATTGGTCGTGTTACAACTTGTGTCAATCCACCCCTTCCAGGTGAACACCTGTACACAGTCCGAATATCCCGGGGTCCCATTGGGTTCGCCTGACTCCCAATTCGCCCACGCAAACTCTGAGCCGTCGTCCCACGCAAACCCGCCGTCCGCCTGTCGCGTCAAGCCGATCCAAGACTCTATCAGCCCATACACTCGAATCACGGCCATGACCCACGATTCTTCGATGGCCGAATTCAACGAGACCACGTTCATTCCGTACTGGGCACAAGCCGCTTGCGCCGCATCGTAATTGCGGACGGTTAGGCACACCATATAGTCGTGGTTGCCCATATACAACGGAACACAGTCGGGGCAAGTGGGCCCGTCGTCGGTCAGCCAGTTGCAGTCATTGTCGATGACATCGTCGCAAATTTCGGGGGCGTGGACGTGAGTCGTGGGGTCCCCCTCTTCACAGTCCATGTCACAGACGTGGCCGTCCAGATCCAGGTCCAACTCTTGAGGCTGGTTGACGCATGGGTCAAACTCAGCGATGCGCTCCCGCTGGTTCTCCATGTATTCGATGGCAGCGGCCAAGCCGTCCAACGCCTCTTCGTTGGTATAGGGCTTTCTAGGATCTGCTTCGATCCAGGGACGAAGGAAATCGCCGGTTTGCTGCGCCAGGGTCTCGGGGTCTACATCTTCCACGATGGCCACCATGGCCAGCAGCGCCTGGTCGTACAACGCCAGACACTCTTCGGACTCCACACACTTCCGGAATAACTTGCCCTTCCCATAATAGAACGGCAGGTACTGCTTCCAAACCTGGTCGGTTCCCCAGGGTACAAAGGTTGTGTATCCCGATTCATCCATATGCAGATAGAAGTTATTCACCAGCACCGAGTACCCATCCCAGTGCCCGGTGAAATGCTCCAAAGCCACCAATCGAGTGAACCCCTCCAGGTCCACGTAAGCCCCCACCTGCTGCATGAAGTTCTGTGCGGTGCTGCTGCCAATCGCCGCTATCAGGGAGATCAGGTCCTGGATGTCGGTCGTGTCGCCCTCATCCACCTCAAAGAGCAGTTCGTCGCCCGCAACCAGATCCGAACCATACCCCCCTTCATACAGGTGGCCGGTGGTCGGGAAGTTGTGGGCCAGCCAGGTATCGTCAAAGGCCTCGATAATGGCGTACAAACCATAGTCCTGGCCATTTACCCGCACCCAGGCATATCCGGTCCGGGGTGCCGGAAGCCCGAACTCCCGGAACAACCTGTACGAGATCATCTCATCAATCATCGCCGGGTCCGAAACCATGGAGTTCAGCGTCATGCGCTTCAGGCCCAAAAAACGTCCGATGGGGTCCAAAAAATTAAACGCCACCTTAAACGAGGCCTTGTCCTGGATGGGCTGGAACGACAGGCTAAAGCAG
>CAYTWV010000214.1:2795-7416 GCA_964442235.1 uncultured Myxococcales bacterium
ATACCGCCCCTTCAGCCTGACCCCAACTTGCATGCTGGCAGATTGAAATTCGCCGGATTCCAGGAAGAAGGTGGCCGGCACCCAGTCATACGGATTGTCCCCGAGCGACAAAATCCCCTCGTCAGCGACGGTGAAATCCACCATCACCACCTTGTCTATAGAGAAAAGCGTCTCGCCCACATCGGCCAGCGGTGCGTTTGCCTCGCCCGGCGTCGCCCCGCCAAGCTGCCACACCCCCGTTCCGTCGGGAATTCGGCCCCAGGTCTGGTCGATATCCATGGGTTGCAGAGTCACCTTGTCCGCCAGCACATCGCCGGGGCCAAACAGGCTGACCGTGTCCGTCGCACACGAAAGGCCAAAGGGAAAACCCACCACCCCTTTTTCCACCGAGGCACGAGGAACCACAAGCCACTGACGAGGCCCAAGCAGTGTCCCGCCGGAAAGCACATACCGGTGGTCACTCTCCGGGCCATCGGCCACGACCCAGCCCCCCAGGTCGACAGTGGTATCTATAGAAAGGTTGTACAGTTCAATAAAATCGCTGTCGGCGCAGCGAATCTCGTTCAGCATGACGGGGGGCAGAGGCTGCGGTACAGAATCCGCCTCGCCATCCTGGCCATCCAAATCCGGGGTTGTGGCGTCCAAATCCACGTTGGACACATCCTTGGCATCACCCGCCCCAGAGTCCCCAACGTCCGGGACATCCGGAAGGGCATCAGCGCCATCCGGCATCGTCCCATCCGGAATCTCGCCGTCGGATTGAGTCGTCTTGTCCGTGCGCAAATCCACAATCGCTGTGTCTGGAATCAGCCCGTCAGCCCTTTGGCCGTCGGCAGCAAGGTCGGCGATATCGGTCCCCCTGACGTCACTTTCGACGTCGGACTTTGTCGAACTCTCTTTGGAGGAACAAGCGGCCCAATAGGGCGTGGTCACAAGCAGCAGAACAACCCAGCCCCATCTCATCCGCACTCCCCAGGGCCCAGAAGGCAGGCCTCCATGTAAGACCAACTTCGCAATATTACAGAGGCTCCACATGCTTTCAATGGGCGTGCATCGGGCGGCCGCCCGGGCGACCATCCGCCGGCGTCGCAGCGGCCCGTCTAACCTTACGATTCATCGAGGACGCAGGGTGGCGGAAACGGCTCGGGGCAACCGATCACATCAGCCCGAGAGCCGAGGCCCGGGCTCGCACAATCCTCAGATACCCCTCTCTAAGCGTGGGACCAAGGAACGACTCCCCAACCAGGGCAAACATTCCGGGCAGCACCGACCTCAGCCCCGCCAAGACTCCTTCCAACACTCGAGGCGGCAATTCGAGCCGCTCGCTGCCCCAGTACTCCACCCAATCATTACGGGTCAAGCGCCGTCGTTTGCCCCGCAAGGGCAACGCTACCTCTTCGGAACCATCGGGCAGAACCAACGTGGAATTCAGCAGGTCATAGGCGGGAGATAGTCCAATTGTGCCCTCATGTGTTAGCAGTGAAAGGTTCTTCAGATGCATGTCTTCGTTCCCTGTCAGATAGCAGAAGATAGAGAGCAGGAAGAGTTTCCGGCGCTCCACCGCAGGGAAGGTGCAGTGAGCATTGATAACCCGAACCAGGCTCTCCATGGAAGAATCATATTTCGTCTCTCGGGAGCGGCCGGCCAACTGGGCAAAATCCTCCAAAGCAAGCCGCTCATTTCTCCCCCGGCGGTCGAACCTTCGAACGAAGTAGGTCAAACTGCCATCGCTGCACCATAACATTCCGTGGATCGGGACGTCGATGCCGGCCAACCGGGCCAACCGCATCGTGAGGTCTTCGTTCTCGGGCAACGAGAGGTAACCTGGGTGCTGTGGTTTCAAAATGTATCGGCCGCCTGTTTCCACCAGCTCGAAGCAGCGCTTGGAGGGTGCCAAAACGGCGCTCAGCTTGGGTTGTATCCCTTGGACAGACATCTTGCTGGCCCGGGTTGCGGCCTCCCTGATCTGCTCGGCCGCCGAGTATGGAAACACCTCCATCTCCTTCAAGGACGGAGAGAGCATCCGTAGCCCTCTGGCCGAGTATCTGCCCGAACACTCCTGGTACGTAATAGGGCAGCGGTTCATGGGTCATTCCCCACAGTGACCGCTCCCACCATGTCGCCTCCCACGGCGAGCAGTTGGCCGAACAGATCATCACGATCCAGTTTCCTCAGCCGCAACAACGCTTCCAGTTGGCCCCCCTCGGGAAGCAGCCCATCAAAAAACGGCGGAAAGGTCGCAAACTCGTACCGCCGAACTCCAACCTCCATGGTCAAAGAAACCGGAGGCCCGATATATCCTTCAAGGTATTCAAACAGGTAGCTCTTGCTCCGCTCGATTTCCGTCAGGAATCCGGCCAACTGGCCGTGGACATAGACCCTTGCTTTACGCATCCCCCCCTCCGTCTTCCTGCGGGGCCTGAGGTCGGGAACCCTCAAACGCACCCATCAGCGGGCTGCGCCATTCTGCCCGGATGTTCAGCGCCTGAAGCACCAAAGCCAACGTGTTCAGCCGCAGGGTTGCCTTGCCATTCTCGATCTCGTAGATGAGCGTTTTCCCCACTCCGGCCAATTCGGCCAGTTCCACCCGACTCAGCTTTGCTGCCTTGCGGTGGAATCGGACCATGGCCCCAATGGTCTTGGCATCAAGCATGGGCGTTCCCCCTCAGACTTGGTCGCAATTGACCGCCATCACGGTAAATATGCCCGTATCCCGGGTGCTTGTCAACGGCAAAGCAGCAAAATCTACTTCGAACGCGGCAAATACGGACGCCATCAAGGCACAATGAGGCTGTTCCTGGGCCAGGAACCCTGGTTTTTGCCTCGAACGCGGTAATTCTGCCGACCCCGATTTCCCGCAAGCCTCGGTACTTCAGGGCGCCTGGCACGTCTGCATGGTACAGACTTTCCCGTCCCCACAATCGGTATCCACCAGGCACTGGTTCTTGCAGCACAACACGCCGCCCTGCTGCTCGGGATAGGACTTCACCACATTCAGTGCTTCGGCACTTCCGTCGGTGCCGCAATTCCACGCATCGGGGTGGTTGATGCCATACAGTTTATTGTAGTAGTCCAGAGGCCTGCACCAGCCGCATCCCCCAGAGTTGGGCGTGCATTTCACGTCGGTGGTGTTGCCGGGCTGATACGACGGGTCCGAGGCCGGCAATTCGCCATAAAAGAAACACTGACAGTCCGAGGTCGGCTTGTTCCGAATGCACTTGCACAAGTCGTGGGAGGCTCGAGTCAGCGGCGCACACTCGGCGATATTGGGAGCGCAGCCCAAATCCCCACACCCAAACAGGTCGTCCACCGATGTCGGCGCCCCGATGGTGTCGGGAGCACAGTTGAACGACCCCGTGGAAGAGGTTCGAGCCAGGAAAAAGGCTGGACTTGGCGCACCAAGCAGAATTTCGTCACAACCCTTGGGACTTCGGTACATGACATCGGCTTTGCCCAAACACACGTGCCATCCCACCGCACACAAGTCCGTCACGTTGCAGCCCAACCCATCGGGATTCAGCCCTGTATTGCCGGCCTCTCGGTTGCATGCCGGTGCCTCATTATGAATCCCCGGGATATTCCACGCCCCGCCGCACGCTGCCAACAACGGATAGTCCATCACGGCAAGGAATCCCTCTCGGGAACCATCACTGCATCCCAACCAGGCCGGGTCCGAACCGCACTGACCGCTAAAACAGGTCTGCCCCACGGGACACTGCCCACAGGTTCCGCCGCAGCCGTCGCCGCCACACGCTGCCCCGTCACAACTGGGCGTGCAGCACTTGCCATTCTCCATACAGACCTTGCCCGCCGGGCAGACGCCACATTCGCCGCTGCAGCCGTTGGGACCACACTGTTTCTCTTCACATTGCGGCGTACAACACTGGCCCAACCAATCCAAACAAAGGTCGCCTTGGAGACACGTGCCACAAACCCCATCACAGCCGTCGGTACCACATTCTTTGCCCACACACTCGGGGTCGCATTCCAATCCACAGGTCCCGTGGTCACATACCGGCGCCACCTCGGGGCAAACCCCACATTTCCCCCCGCAGGCGTTGTCTCCGCATTCTTTGCCCTGGCACTGAGGCTGGCAACAGCCGCCTTGATAACACTCTTGGCCTTGGGGGCAGCAAATGGACTGGCAGGTGGCATAGGCACACTGGCATTGCCCCTGCTCGCAGATCATCCACTGTCCACAATTGCCGCAACTGCCGCCACAACCGTCATCGCCGCAAATTCGATTGCCGCACGATGGCACACAAGGAACGTCAAATTGGGTATCCAACGTCGCCGTGTCGGACTTCACGTCGGTTCGCCCGATCTGGTCCAAGCCTGTGGTTTCTTGGCCCAAATCCCATACCCAACCATCCACCAAGGTCCCCGAATCGCCTTCTCCACCCGAACTGCCGCAGGCGCAAAGGGCAAACGCCAACACGATCCATAACACCATTGTTCGCATGGAAGCCTCCCTTGGAAAAGAACTCCCGGGTGCTCCGGGCCCACTACCAGGTCAAAACGTCGGGATACTCCAACTTCAAATAGGTTCGTTTGGGGAACTGCCCTGCCGGGAACACGGCGGTGCTCCCATCGGGCCACCGCACGTGCAGCGAATAGTCAC
>CAYTWV010000215.1:0-7360 GCA_964442235.1 uncultured Myxococcales bacterium
AACACCGAGCAGATTGCCCGGTTTATGGCCTACTTCCTGGCCACTGGAGAGATGGACGGCATCCTCTGGTTCTGGTGCCACGACGGCGATTGCACCAGCGGGAACTACTACTGGTACGACGATCCTGCCAGCGTCTTTGAGTTGCTGCCTTGGGACCGAGAGGCCGCATTTTTCCGGGTGTGGACGCCGGAATGGCTGAAACCCGATTGGTGGCAAGAGCCGGACTCGTGTGACCCCATCAGCTACTATTTGTTTGTGGACGGCGCTGCCGAAGGCCCCGACGATCCCATGATTCGCCCGCCACAGTGTGACAAACTGCTTCGAGAGTCGATTCTGGCCAACCCCGATGCCTACCTTGACACGATGCAGAAGCTCAGCATCGAAATGGGGGTGATGCTTCAGGAGCTTCCCGCGCTGGAAGCCTTACTGGACCCCTCCATGACGGCGGATCCAAACCTGCCCATGAGCCTGGAGAAGTGGCATCAGGCGGTGGGTTGGCTGGAGGAGAACCTGGAGGGCCAGAAGGCGGCCATCGACGCGATGCTGCTGGCCCGGTGAAGAATGGGTGGCCTGTGACCTGCCGCCAATGGAAGGAGGGTTCGATGTTTCTGCGACTTTATTTGGCCCTCGCCGCAGCACTTGCCGGCATGCTGGTTGCCGGTGGGTGTGGCTCCTCTTCTTCGCCTCAACCCACGGGCGATTCGGTGACCGCCGAGGACGTCGTGGTCGACAAGACGATTTACAAAAGCGGGGTCACCTTTCGAGCCAAGGGCGACTTTTTCGAGATCCAGAAAAACGGGGTGTGGGAGAAGTTCTACCCCAAGGGAGTCAATCTCTCGGTGGAGGTTCCCGGAAAATTCCCAGGTGAACTGAGTGAGGACCGGGAACTGTACGACGAGTGGCTGGACCGGCTTGCAGAGCTGAACTGCAACGTCGTGCGAATCTACACCCTGCACCATCCCATATTCTATGAGGCCTTGGGTGAGTGGAATCAGGCCCACCCCGACACCCCCATCTATCTGGTCCAGGGAATCTGGCTGGACGAGCTGCCCGACGAACTGGATTACATGACCGACGGCACGCTGCAAATGGAAGAGGAGACCCGCTACGTCATCGACGCCATTCACGGGCAGGCGGACATCCCGCTTCGATATGGAAAGGCCTTCGGAACCTTCCGACACGACGTCAGCGAATACGTGATGGCATGGCTTCCCGGGCACGAGATGATGGGCGAGCAGGTTGTCCGAAGCAACGAGAAGTGGGAGCCCTATACCAAATACGATGGCAAGTATATCCGAGCCAAGAATGGACTCCCCATCGAGGCGTGGATTGCCCGGAAACTGGACCTGGTGGTGCTGTACGAATATGAAAAATACGGCGATCAGCGGCCCGTGGGCTGGAGCAACTGGCCCGCATTGGACCCCATTCACCATCCCACGGAAACCAGCCGATTCGGGCAGGATCTGGTGGACGTGGATATGGGGCAATTCGAGACGGTTCCGCCGTTTACCGCAGGTCTGTACGTCTCGTACCATGTCTACCCGTTCAACCCCGAATTCATCATCTATGACCCGGATTATCGGGCGACCCAGGACTCGACGGGAGCGATCAACAGCTACCTGGGGTACATGCTGGACCTGAAGGCGAACCATCAGGGGATTCCGC
This sequence comes from uncultured Myxococcales bacterium, assembly GCA_964442235.1. Classification (GTDB taxonomy): domain Bacteria; phylum Myxococcota_A; class UBA9042; order CAIXZC01; family CAIXZC01; genus CAYTWV01. The sequence goes on from CAYTWV010000215.1 coordinate 1,666, forward strand.
TGTTCATTACGGAATTCGGTGTGCCCTCCAGTCTGGGAGTCGCCCACGTCAACGACAATGCCTGGAACCACGGCGGCTACAACGAAGACGAGCAGGCCGAAGCCACGGCCAGGCTGGTGCAATCCGTAGAGGAATCCGGTGCGGCAGGAATGGTCATCTTTGAACTGATGGACGAGTGGTTCAAGCGCTCGTGGATGACCAACCCGACCATGGTTCCCCCCGAGCGGGGCCGTCTGTGGTGGGACACCCACAACCCCGAAGAGAGCTTCGGCATGATAGCCTATTACCCGCTGGCAGATTGGAGCGTGATCATCGACGGGGAATCCTCGGACTGGGGGGACAAGGCGCTGCAGATGGTGGACCAGGGTCCCGAAACTCTGGCAGCGGCCGGAGATGCCAACGATGCCAATCGGACTATCACCGGAGTCACGCTTCTGGCCGACCCGGCGTTCCTGTTCATCCGAATTGATACCGCAGGAGAGGCCCCGCCCGACTTGCAAAACACGGTCTGGGTCATCGGACTTAGCACCGTAGACGGCCAGACCGGAGATCGCCTGTTCCCCACCGAAACGGGCCTGGAGACCGACGAATTGGGTCTTGAAGCGACCTTGATTCTGGACGGCGCCAACGACCGTTTTGACCTGCTTCTGGACAGCGCCTATGACCCTTCACCTCGATTAAGCGGTCGCTCGAAGTTGGGCGGATTCCCGGAAGCCAACGAAGACGGCGATTTCCAGTTGGCCAGCTACCTGATCAACAACGACGACCAGTACAGCTCGTCGGGCAAACCGTACGTCCCCCCCAAGAAGTTCTTTGTGCCGGGCCTGCTGAAACGGGGCAATTCGCTCGAGATTACCACCTCTCATTTTGAGGTCGGCCCCGGCGTGTTAGAGATTCGCCTGCCCTGGCAATCCATTTGTGTCAGCGATCCATCCAGCCTTCAGGTGCTGTTTGATGACCCCAACGTCGACGGCTTCCCAAGCCGCACCACCGATGGCGTGCAGATTCTGGTTGCCTCCATGGTTCGTCAGGGCGAAGCGCTGGTGACCGTCGATGCGGCTCCACGGGAAAAGCTGAACGGGGATACCTTTGATTCCGACGTGCCCGTCTACCAATGGGAAGGCTGGGAAGAAGTGACAGGCTGGGTGGGGCGAGAGAAACCTGCATACTGGTCCCTGCAAGAGGCCTACGGAGAATTGCCATGAGCAAATTGCCTACGCTGCCTGTGCGCATCCTCGTGGGATTGATTGCGGCCCTGGCCGTGATGGGGACGTGGGGTTCTGCGGCCCGGGCCGAGGGAGAGAACCTGGTGCCCAACCCGGGTGTGGAAGAGGGGGACCCGGATAAAGCCACGGAACCCGCCTTGTGGCAGACCAACTACTGGGGCGACATCGAGGCCACCTTCCGGTGGGTCGAAAGCGCCCATTCCGGCGAACATTCCCTTCGATGCGAAGTGATCTCGGGCAAAGAGGGTGACGCCAAATGGTGGAGCATGCCCTTTCCCCTGGTGACGGCCAAATACGAATACACGGCGTCGGTCTGGTACCGCTCCAATGTTTACACAAAATTCGCCATCCGGGCACAAGACGACGCCGACGAACAGGTGGAGTGGCTCTTCCCCAAAGAGGTGGTTCCGCCCTCGGAAGATTGGGCCTTGGCTTACGGCACTATCGAACTTCCGTACTGGGCCACAAAGATGACCATCATGATGGCGATCTCGGATCCGGGCTGGGTGGAAGCCGACGATTTTTCGGTGGTGGAAGGCTATGACGAGACGCTGCAAGACGTGGTCCAGAATCAGGATCTGGTCGAGCAAGTGGACGCCGTAATGCCCGACGGGTGGAAACCACCCAGGGTATCAATCGTGTTTGACGACGGCTGGGTTTCGGCAGCGGAACAGGCCGCACCGATCATGGAAGAGTTCGGATTTGTCGGCACCTGGTTCATTATCGCAGACTTCGTGGACAAACCGGGATTTTCGGCCGACCACGTCACTTCGGGACTGCAGGAAGAACTTGGCGAAAAGGGGCACGAAGTCGGATCGCACAGTGGGGATCACCCTGACCTGGCGACGCTGAGCCCCGAGATGGTGGAAGAGCAGTTGGTGAAGTCCCAAGAGAAGCTCGAGTCGTTGGGGTTCGACGTGGTGGGACTGACCCCACCCGGGGGCGCTCTGAAAGGGACCGACCTTCCTCTGGTCCAGAAGCACTACGCCTACATGAGAACGGTCGTCGGGGGACTTAATGAGGAGCCCTTTGACAAGTACCAATTGAAGTGTGTCACGGTCACCAACACCACAAGCCTGTCCGAAATCAGGATGTGGTTGGAGGAAGCAGGACTGCAGGATTCGTGGTTGGTTCTGGTCTATCACCGCATGTCGGCAAACGCCATATCCGATATGTACGTCACCCCCGACCAGTTTCGAAGCGCCATGGCCCTGCTGGCCGAGGTGGAAGCCGGAGTACATCCCATGGGCGAGGGGCTAGGCGGCTGGACTCGGCCGGGACCCAAACCCCCCGTGGGCGACATCTCGCTTCCCCCGGTCACCTTCGACGGTTCGTCGTGGTTGGAACAACCGGACCAGGAGCCTGGCAACGTAACCAAAAAACCCGGGGGATGTCAGACAGCGGCGCTGCCTGCGACCTATGGCACGATTTTGCTTTTGGGGCTGATGGTTGCGGCATTTGCCGGACTGAGGCGAGCTAAGAACCAGAGACCGTAATTCCGTCAATCAGCAGGCTTGGGGTGTCCATTCCGAAGCGGTGCTCCAGGTCATTGCCCACTGCCAAAGCACTCTTGAACATGGCATCCAAGTTGCCCGAGACCGTGATTTCCTGGACGGGACGCACCACTTTGCCCTCTTCGACCCAGAAACCTCGAGCACCCCGAGAGAAATCCCCGGTAGCCAGGTTGAATCCAAAGCCGATGAAGGCCGTGACCCAGAGCCCCGTGCCCAGCTTCTTCAGCAGTTCGTCCGGGGGCGTGGTTCCGTTCTGGATGGTCAAATTGAAGGGTCGAACGGCCCCGCCACCGGCATTGCCCGTGGAGTGCAGGTTCAGCTTCCTGGCGGAATAGGTATCGGTCGGGATCACCTTCCAAATCCCCTGGTCCACCCATACTTTGCGGGAAGTGGCCACACCCTCGCTGTCGCAAGCCGAAGACTGCAGACCTTTGGGCAAAAGGGGATCGTCCACCACGGTAATCAATGGACTGGCTACCTGCTGCCCCAGCTTGTCAGTCAGATATGAGGCCTTTTTGTACAAGTTGGTGCCCGAAACGGCCTCGACCAGATGAGCCAGCAGCCCTCGGGCGACTTCGGGGTTGAACAGCACGGGGAACTTCCCCGTGGGCGTTGTGCCAGCACCCATCAGGGAAACCACTCGCCGGGCGGCTTCTTTGCCAACGGCTTCCGGGGTATCCAGGTCAGATACAAATCGGCCGTGGGTGAACCATCCATCGGCAAACTTGTTGCCTTTGTCATCTTCGGCCACGGGATTGGTCTCCAGAGAGACATAGGAGGAAGGTTCAACGACGGCGACCCCCTGAGTGCTATAAAGCCCCCGATACGAGGCTTCCCACCCCATGGTAGAATCCTCGAAGTTGGTAATCCGAGGATCCGCAGCAGCGGCAGCGGTTTCAGCCTGGGCCGCCAGTTGGGCGCAGCGTTCGGCAGACAGCCCAACCACTGCGTCGTCGTACAGATTCAAGTCCGGCAAAGCCCCCTTCAGCAACAAGTCGGCCTCGGGAAGCGTCATGAACGGGTCTTCGGTTACCAGCGCCACGTTCTGGGAGAGGCGTTCAAGCAGGGCCAGTACTCTGGAAAGTTCCAGTGGGGCCGTACTTCCGGAGACGGACCGCGCCCCTTTTAGGAGCCGCAACGACGCACCCGTCGACGTGCTTTGGCGAATGGCCTCGGTCTGCCCTTTTCGGACACGCACCGAGAGGCGCTGACCCAGACCCAGGCGCAATTCCGCCTGCAATCCAAGTTCCGACGCCTTATTCAAGACCGCTTTGGCCAGCACTTCCCACTCGGCTTTGATTTCGTCCAGGCGTTTCATTTTGTCCCTCCCACCACGATGCCATCCACTCGAATCGTCGGAATGCCGACTCCAACCGGAACTCGTTGGTCCTCTTTGCCACAGGTCCAGCGACCATCACTTTGCCGCAGGTCGTTGCCGACCATGGTGACCTTGCCCAAGGCGTCAGGACCGTTGCCGATGATGACCACATCCTTCAACGGCGCAGTCATCTTGCCGTCTTCGACCAGATAGGCCTCGACAACCTGGAACACGAAGTCTCCGTTGGTGATGTTCACCTGGCCACCGGTGAAGGTTTTGCAGTAGACCCCCATCTTGGTGCTGGCGATGATCTCATCGGGGGTCGAAGTGCCCGGAAGCATGTAAGTATTGGTCATTCGAGCCATAGGCGGGTGACGATAGGACTGGCGCCGACCATTGCCCGTGAAGGGGACGCCCATGGCTTTGGCGCTGATACGATCGTGCATGTAGCCCCGCAAAATCCCATCTTCGATGAGGGTGTTGCTTCGAGATACAATGCCTTCGTCATCCACCGAGATTGAACCGCGGTTGAAGGGCAAGGTGCCGTCGTCCACCACGGTGCAAAGTTCGGATGCAACCTTCGTTCCCACTTTGCCCGAGTACTTGGAGACTCCCTTGCGGTTGAAGTCCCCTTCCAAACCGTGGCCCACCGCCTCGTGAAGCAGCACGCCCGAATCCGCAGGGGCCAGAATCACCACCTGAGGTCCCGATGGGGCCTCCTTGGCATCCATCATGGCCACGGCAAGGCGGGCGGCCTCCTCGCCAATGGCCTCGGGAGAGCGCATGGTGAAATACGACCCGGAGTATCGTCCGCCGCCGCTGGACTGACCACGCTGGCGTTTCCCGTTCTTCTCGGCCATCACGGTGACCTGGAACATCAACATGGGCTGGGGATCCACAAACTGAAGCCCCTCGCTGTTGAAGAACGCCAGCAGGCGTATCTCCTCGGTCAGCGAAATGTCCACTCGCTTGACATATTCGGAGTACTTGCGAGCGGCGGCATCGGCCCGGCGCAGCAACTCCACCTTGGGTTCCAACGGCATCTGCACCGAGGCGCTAGCCCCCTCATACAGACCCTTGGTCACACTTACGGGGGACACATTCCCAAGCTGCACGTGCCCTTTGTCCGCTCGGCCGATGGAGGCAATCTCCGCCGAGGCTGCCTTCAATGCGGCGGCTTCGGGTGTTTGCACAAAACCGAAAGCCTGAGCATCTCCCAGTACGGCCCGCAGCCCCACGCCGCCATCAAACGTCACGGCCGCGTTGCGGACCAGGCCGTCTTCCCACACCAGGGTGGTCGACAAGGCATCTTCCACAAAGACGTCAGCATACTCGGCACCCTTTGCCAGCAGGACCGTCAACACGTCCCTGGCCAACTGGGGCGAGACCCCCAGAACATCCGCCTGTATTGGTTTCATCGTTGGCTCCTTCGCAAGGGTCGCCTGGCGGCTTCCAAGTCCCAATCCAAGGCCCACCAGAGCCGAGGTTCCAAGAAACTCACGCCTGCTCCATTTGTTCCCACTCATGCATACCCCCTGATTCACAACGTTGGCAACGATGGCCCAAAGGACCCAGGGGTGTCAAATGGAACGCGAACTGGGCCGCGCTGTTGGGGGTGGCGGTGGTGTGCCGCCGCC
>CAYTWV010000216.1:0-360 GCA_964442235.1 uncultured Myxococcales bacterium
ATTTCGGGGGCAAAGGCGCCTCCCACAACATTGGTCAAAGGGACGGTTTGCCCGGTTTCAATTTGTGCAGCCCAGATATTGAAGACACCGGTGCGTGCCGAAGAGAAGACCACCCAGAGGCCGTCGGGGGAAAAGACGGGTTGGATGTCTCCCGCGGGGTTGGATGCCAGCAGGCGAGCCGCTTTGTCCTGCAACGAGACCAGCAAGATATGGGCCTGGCCGTCGGTTCGAGCGGCCACCGCAAGGGTTTTGCCGTCGGGAGACCATGCTGGCCACGAAAGGGAGCCGTCCACGGAAATTACGGGGTAGGGCTGTTCGCCATTTCGGCCACAGACCTGAAGGGTGGAGTGGCCCGCCACC
>CAYTWV010000216.1:370-1068 GCA_964442235.1 uncultured Myxococcales bacterium
GACTTGGGGAGGGGTCCTTGGCCCTTTGACCGAATGTGAGGCGTTTCCCTTTGGATTCCCCCGGGGACCAGATCATCAGATCCTGATGGGTCGAGAAGGAGTCGTGCACCTGGTTGGACGAGAAGAGCACGGTGTGGTCGGCCCGGACGTGGGGGCGGTCACATCCGCCTCGACAGGTGGCCATTTGTTCCGGCCCTCCGTCCTTCGAAAGCCGCATCAACGCAGGAGTCTGTCTTCCGTCGGACCGATAATACCAAATGTTTCCCTGTTCATCGGTCTGGGGCATGGGCAAGGCTTCGCTTACAAACCCCAAATCCGAACCCTGAACCAGTCCAGCGGCCCGGATTCGCTGGGCCTGCTGTTGCAACCGGGTGGTGGTCTGAGCCGAAAACTGACGATAGAGTTCCGTCAGCGTGCCCCCAAGGTGCCGATTCGCCGAGATGTTGACCGAATAGGGGTTCAGTTTGCCGGCCTGTTCGTTGATGAATGCGCTAAGGCCTGAGTAACCGGCGGTGCGCAGAATCCACTCCATAAAATAGGAGCCATACAGATATGCGGCGTTGCCCCTGGGCAGTTTCATGGGGCGGCCGGTGACCTCATCGATGGCAAGCAGTTCGTCGTTTTCTGCCCACAGCCGAAGGTACATGTCGAACATGGGGCTGTGGATTCGCCCGCCAATGCGCAGGGTGCTTTCGGTG
>CAYTWV010000216.1:1078-7352 GCA_964442235.1 uncultured Myxococcales bacterium
TCAACAATGAAGGAGGGTAGGGTGGAGTTGGGAACAAAGGTCTTCCCAAACAGCAAGTTGCCGTACTTCAGCACTCCCTGGACCTGCTCCAGATGGAAGATGTGGGTCAACTCGTGATAGACCAGGATCCGCTTCCAGTCGCTGGTGTACCCCAAATCCGAGGCCGGGTCGGGCACGTAGGCATACAGGGTCACCATGTTGTAGGGCAAGTTTTGCGCAAAACCATTAGAGTCGTCGACGTCATCCACCAGCACCAGCTGGGTCACCTGGGTGGGCTCGAATCCAAACCGGACTTTCAGTACACCATACGCTTCCTCGGCCAGGGCAAGCATCTCCCGGGCCAACTGCTCTTCTTCGGGGTAGTAGTGCATCTGGAAGTGGGGCGTCTTCAGGGTGAACCACTGCAAGTCGGGGTCGGTTCGGGCGGAAACCGGGCCTGGCATCCCCAGCAAGAAGGAAAGAACTGCGGCCAGAATGACCCCTTGAATGGCCAAAACGTGGCGCTGCCTGAACACAACGGCCAGTTCCTGCCCATTCTGCTGGTTAGTGGTCTCTGGTGTGTTCTGAGGCCGTATCGCCATTCCGCAACCTTCCGCACCGTCCCTGCGCCCCGAACCAACGCGCTAGATGCGAACCGTTTGGCCTGTGGAAGCGGACTCGTACGCCGCCTTGCAAATCTTCATGACGACCAACCCTTCGGCGGCTCCCGGAATCGGAGTCCGTTTACCTTGGGCGGCCTCCAGGAACTCGACCATCTGCAGGTCATACATGGGCTGTTCACAATGGTCCATCCGCACGGGGAACCGAGGAAGCCAAGGCTCTTGTCCCGATGAGAACTTGGCCAGGGTCGGGAAGACTCGGGCATATCCCTTCTTTCCGAACAACTGCGTCGAGGCTTCGGGACCGTCCATATGGGTGTTCCACCAGCCACTCTCGATGACCGACGTGACGCCGTTGTCCCAGCGGATGACCAGAATGCCGCTATCGTCGACGTCGTAGTCCCCGTAGCGGGTTTCCACCACGGCATAAACGGAAACGGGGTTGGGGTCGCCAAGCAGGTAACGCGTTGTGTCAATGGCGTGGACCCCCATGTCGATCAAGGCGCCGCCTCCCGCCAGTTTCTTTTGTACGAACCAACCCGCAGGTCCCCAATTCTCATGAATCCCGTAACTTTTGGTCTTCACAATATCGCCAAGTTGGCCCGAAGCCACCAGCTCTCGGACGGCTCTAACTTCTCGGTCGAAGCGCCACATGTGGGCGACCATCAGGGCGACCCCACGCTTTTGAGCCAGCGAGGCCATTTCCAGCGACTCTTCCAAGGTCATGGCCATGGGTTTCTCGACCAGGATATGTTTGCCTGCTTCAATGGCCTTCAAGGCCAAAGAATGGTGGAACGAATTGGGCAGGCCAATGACCACCGCATCCACGTCGGGGGAGGCGATCATTTCTTCGGGAGTGGCAAACAGGGGTGTACCCGGATGGATGGATTTGGCTTCGGACAGGGTCTTGTCCGGCTGGGTCCAAAGGCCCGCCAACTCGCCCGTGGACGAGTTCTCAACGGCCTTGGCGTGAATCTTTCCGATGAATCCAAACCCCAGAACGCCAACTCTTAACTTGCTCATCCTTCGCCTCCTTCGTGCGGGTCCCCTTTGGGACCGGCATACTATGTCACGGGGTGGCACGGGGTTCAAGGCCCGTAAGCCCGTGTGAACCCAGCCCCAGGACCATTCAAAAGAATTGCCCGCGTGCGGGACCGAAGGTAGGATACACGCCGGGAGTGCTGTGGCCAGCCGCTGTACAGGCTGACCATAACCGGATGAGGAAAGGGAAATCCCATATGAGAATGAGTCCTGTCTCGCCACGATGTGCCGGGTTGTGCAAAACGAACCTCATTGCGCTGTCCCTGTGGGCAGTGGCCGTGGCTCTGACGCTGGGTGGAATGGCCACCTCTGCCAGGGCCCAAGGTCAACGTGAGGCGGAGATGGAGTACCAGCGCGGCCTGCTGCTTTTCGAGATGAAGAACCATGCCCAGGCATCGGAGTCCATCCTTAAGGCTTGGAACATCGTTCCCGAGAATCGATACCTTCCGGCCCTGGCGCTTTCGTTTGCCGGGGTGGGCGATGCGGAAAAGGCCCTGGTTTTTGGAGAGATTTATCTGGAGCGCCAGGTCGAGACGCCTGACGAAGACGTGGTCAAGCTGGTGTCGGACTTGCGGGAGGGCTTTGCCAAGGGCAAGGGGCGTCTTACGTTGGATGTGGCCCCTCTCGGGGGGAAACTGGTGTTGGTGACCGGTTCCGGGACCGCGCAGGAAGCTCGGGTCGACGTGGGCCCGGTGATCCGTTACCTGCCTGTGGGGGATTGGAAGATTGCCTATGCGAAAGAGGGATTTGTGGCGACCGATTTGACCCTTACGGTTTCGGCCGAGCCTCAGGTAGTGCGTGTGGATCTGGCCCGAATGACGGGTAAGTCCGAAGTACGGATACAGGGGAACGTCGCAGGCGCCAAAGTTCGCATGGACGGCCAGGAAGTGGGCACCGTTCCATTCAAGGCCCGAGTAGAGAGCGGCGACCATCTGTTTCAGGTCTGGGCTCCCGACCACGTCGAGTGGACCGGTGTTGTGGATGCCGTTCCCGGAAAGGTCATCGAGGTTACGGCCAATTTGGTGCGGGCACAGGGCCGAGTAGTGGATTTCCCAAGATATGATCTGGCCGTGGAGGGCGATGGAGGCGTGTCGCTGTCGTTGTTCGGCTGGATCACCATGGGCCTTGGGGTTGCTGCCGGTGGGGCAGCGGGATATTTCTTCTATGACATGTATGCCACCAACGATCAACTGGTAGCATTGCCCAACGGTGATCCCCAGATTACGGTCTTGGATCAGAAGGTTCAGGACGATTGGTTGTATGCGGTGATCAGCAGCGGTGCAGCAGGTGCGCTGGTTGCGGGCGGATTGTTGATGGTGTTGCTCGACGGAGACGATCAGGATGAACCGGCGGGCATGGAATTGCTTGCTGTACAGCCATGGACCGTTCCTGGAGGCGGCGGATTTAACGCGGCTTGGGTATTCTAGTTCGGCCTTGCCCTTCGGGGCGTTGACTCGTTTTCCAGAGATTTTGGGGGACCCCATGATTTCCCGATTCACAAAACTGATTCCGGTAGTGGCTTCGCTCTTTCTGTTTGGTTGCCCGCCGGCGGCACGACCTCCTGCCACCACGGACACAAAACAGGACCCGGATGTTAAGACGGACACGACCTCTGACGCGGATACCACCGCCAAATGTGAGGGAACGTTTGTGTGCCCTGACAAGGGGGTCTGCAAGAACAAACTGTTGCCCATTTGTGAGGATGGCGAGTGGGTTTGCCCGTTCAATCTGGTTACGGACTACGAGGCTGAAGAGGCCAGTTGCGACGGGAAGGACAACGATTGTGACGGGGTGCCCGACGAGTTGGAGAAGTTCTCTAAGGTGAAGCCGGCCGATGCCTGCCCGGGTGGGTTAGAGGGCGTGTGCGCCGAGGCCTCCGAGTCGGACATCTCGGTGGTTTGTGGACAGGATGACCAGGACGCCTGGGGGTTCCGCTGCAGCTTTGACAAGGTTCTGGATTACGTAGAGGACGAGCGCTTTACGTTGAGCGACAGGGACTTGTACTGCGACGGTTTGGACAATGACTGCGACGGCGACACCGACGAGTTTTTTGAGTACAGCGGCAAGCTGTCTGCCGGGGATTTTGCGGCCCTGAGCTTTGAAGAGTGTCCGGAATTCCAGGGCGTGTGTGCCGTGGGGTTGGATGAAGGGAATCCCCAGGAAGATTGGGCTTTTAGCGGTGACGTGTTGTTCCGCTGCAGCGAAGGTGTTTTCCAGTGTGCGCTGAGCGAGCTGCCTGACTACGACGCCATCGAGGCACGCTGCGACAATCTGGACAACGATTGTGACGGCAAGGTCGACGAGTCGCTGGGTGCGGAACTAAGTCCGTGCCTGAGCAAAGGGGTGTGCTCGGGCTTGACCGAGGCACTCTGTGTCGAGGGTGAGTGGTTCTGCAACTACCAGAAAGTTCTGGATTCCGAGTCTTTCCAATACGTTCCCGCCGATGCTTGTGTGGGCAGTACCGACCCACTCTGTGGCGCCGAACTGGTTTGCGACGGGTTGGACAACGACTGCGACGGGGAAGTTGACGAAGGGCTTTCTTGGCCTCCCTATCCGGAAAAATGCAACGACAACATCGACAATAACGCCAATGGAAAGAAGGACTGTGAAGAGGCCCTTTGTGCCCAGTACCATCCGGACTGCGTCGGTTCGACGCCCCCGGTGTTTACGGATTGTCCGCTGCTGACCGACAAAATTGTCAACGGCGTCAAGATCAAGGTCCCGGTCTTACTGGCCAATGGTCAGCCCAAGCTGGCCGGCGTGTGCCGACCCGACGATTTGACCGGCGAATCTCCGGTGCATCTGCAGTGTGCGGCGCTGACGGTAGCCAACCAGCCGGCCGGGGCCATCTGGAAGTGCAACTATGCCGACCTGGGGACTTACCTGGACGAAGAGAAATACGTGGCCGGTGGGGATGCCTCCATCTGCGACGGTTTGGACAACGACTGCGATGGGGTGGTGGACAACCCCGGACAGATTGTGGTGGAAGACAATATTTCGGCCACCTCATGCCGGTTCCTGGGAGAATGCAACGGAAACGTCGCTGCGTATTGCAATGCGGGCGGTCAACGTCCCGGGCAGTGGTCCTGTGAATACAACATCAACGAGCCCAAGACCGTGGCCGTGCCCGAAGACTGCAACCCGGATTTCTCCAATTGCAATTGGGAAGAATTGGCCTGTGATGGCAAGGACAATGACTGCGACGGTCTGGCCGACGAGATGTTGGACGGACGCCGGATCGAAGTAGAGTCTGCCTGCTCCAGCGTCTCGGGCAAGGGGGTGTGTATTCCTGCTCTGCTGGATACCAAGTGTGTGAACGTGTCCCCAGGGGTCCGAAGCTTCGTGTGTGATACGGACGACATCACGCTGTACCAGCCGGTGGAGGAAATGGACCTGTTGGCCTGTGACTCCAAGGACAACGATTGTGATGGTCTGGTCGATGAAAACATCGTGGCATCGGCCCCCGCAGACATTGAAGGCTTCACCCAGGGCTGTCTGTTCAAGGGCGTTTGTGGCCAGGGGACGGTTTGCACCTGCAACAACGGTGTCTGGCAGGCGAATTACTCTCAGGTGGCGAACTTTGGAACGGGTTACAACTTCAAGCCGCCCCTGAGCGACACCTACATCGAAGTCGCTTGCGACGGCAAAGACAATGACTGCGACGGCACCGTCGACGAGAGCCTGGAGCAGGATCTTGCGGCGGCCGGCGTACACAATCCCAAACTAAAGAGCGGTTGCTCCTTGAAGGGTGTCTGCGAGGCCACCATTAAGTGGGGCTGTTCCGAGGGTGGCTGGTTCTGCGACACGTCCAGCGTGGTGAACTACGAACCCACCGAAACCAAATGTGATGTTAAGGACAACGATTGCGACGGCCTGGTCGATGAGACGTTGTCGGACAAGGGGCCCAACGGCGCCAACTGCAAGAACCAGGGTGTTTGTGGTGGGCCTGGCGTGGCCGCTGCCTGCGTGACGGGCCAGTATTTGTGCTACTACGACTCGGTTCAGGGATATGAGTCCGCCAAGGAGACCCTTTGCGACGGCAAGGACAATGACTGCGACGGCACCGTGGATGATGCAGAGGACCTCAATTGGAGCGCGGTCAACGCCTGCAATCGCAAGGGCGTCTGTTCTTCGGACCAGCTTGCCGCGTTGTGCCAGGGTCAGATGGGGTGGAACTGCCTTTATTCGGCTCTGACCGATTACCAGACCAGCCCTGAGAATCGCTGCGACCGGAAGGACAACGACTGTGACGGACTTACCGACGAAGCGGCCTGTTCGGTATGCCAGGCCTGCACGGGCGCTGCGGATTGTATCAGCGGTGCGTGCAACAAGACCCCCACGGGGTCCGATTTCTGCAGCAGTTCGCTAACCACCTGCGTTTACGTGGACCCCTACACCGGATTGTGCACCACGGTCTCGAACACGACTCGAGTTTGTGGCACCACGGCGAAGCCTTACCTGTGTGCCAACGGCGCCTGGTATGGGAACGTTGGGGACTGCTCGGGGCTGACGCCGGTTTGTGTGCAGGGCGAATGCAAGGCGTGTTTGCCTTTGGACCTGAAGTGCGACGGAAACACCTAACGGGTTAATACTGTCATCACCACCGCCAGCAGTCCCCAACTGCCAGCAGGGAA
>CAYTWV010000217.1:0-4898 GCA_964442235.1 uncultured Myxococcales bacterium
GACGGCTGTGCTCCCCGAAGCCGTGGAAGCCATGATGCCCTACTTGACCCAGCAGTACTTCAACCCCAGCTCGATGTATGAGCCGGCAGCGGACGTTGCCAAAGCCATCGCCGAATCGCGTAAGGCCGTGGCACGTTTTCTGGGCGTTCGGGGCGATCCCAATCAGATTCTCTTTACGGGATCTGCGACCGAAGCCAACAACGCAGCCATTCTTGGTGTGGCCAAGGCCCACCCCACCCGAAAACACATCATCACCAGTGCCGTGGAGCATCCTGCCGTCCTGGAAGTGTGCAAAGAGATGGCCCGCCTTGGGTATGAAGTGAGCTTCATCGGGGTGGACAGCCACGGCAACCTGAATGTGGATGAGTTTATTCGGGCGTTGCGGCAGGACACGCTGATAGTTTCTATCATGCATGCCAACAACGAGACCGGCGTGGTCTTCCCCATTGCGGATCTGGCTCGCATCACCAAAGAGACCAGCCCCTCCATCGTATTCCACACCGATGCGACCCAGTCGGTCGGGAAACTGCCCATCGACTTGTGGGGCACATACTCCCACGTCGACCTGCTCTCATTCTCGGGCCACAAGGTCCACGCTCCCAAAGGCATTGGCGCACTCTTCATCCGGCGAGGCACGCCTTGCCGCCCCTTCATCCTTGGGGGTCATCAAGAGGGCAATCGGCGCGGCGGTACCGAAAACGTCCCGTACATTGCGGCAATGGCCAAAGCGGTCCAGGTGGCCGGGGACACGCTGGACACCGAAGTGGCCCACGTGCGCTCGCTGCGCGACACGCTGGAAGCGGAACTGGCAAAACGCATACCGTTCATTCAGGTCAACGGCGCCGGTGCCCCCAGGTTGCCCAACACGACCAACGTATCCATTCATTTTATCGAAGGCGAAGGCATGTTGTTCGGGCTGGACGAGAAGGGCATCTGCGCCTCCTCGGGCTCGGCGTGCACGTCGGGGTCTCTAGAACCCTCTCACGTTCTGCGGGCCATGAAGGTTCCCTTTACGGCGGTGCACGGCTCCATCCGGTTCAGCTTCAGCCGATTCAACACCATGGAAGATGTGGATATCATTCTTGAGGTATTTCCGGAAGTCGTTCGGCGTCTGCGAGCCCTGTCTCCCTACTGGGATCCCACCGCAGACCGCCCCCGCCCCGAGTCCGAAGGCATGATGCATCAGGCATCCCACTAGAACCACTGATAGACGCCCAACTGAATCTGGTGGAATTGATACGCCTGATCCGAAACGGACTCATCCCGATACATATAATCCAGCGTCAGGTGGGTGTCCGTAGGCAAACGATAGGCCAACCCGGCCGAGACAAACCAGAAGAACCCGCCATCTTGTTCCAGGGAATCCAGGTAGTCCGCCTTGTCGCCCACACCGGCCCCGAGACTGGGTCGAAGAGGCCCCGCAAACCAGTGTAGTTTGCCCGTGACCGCGTGGCCCATCCCCGAATCGGCGATGGAAAGGTAGTAGCGCACATCCAGCATGAAGTCGCCAAAGTACCAGTCCACATGCGGTGAAACGACTTCGATAGGGGTATCCCCAAATTGCAGGTGCCACAGTTTGAGCGAAGCGACCAGACTGTGAGCCACTCGGTACCAGGGCTCCACATACAGCGTGAACGTCGGCGAAAAGACTCGGGCAACAGTTCCCCCCACGCCGGCATCCACTCCCCATGTGGCCGAGGCCCGATATGCAGCCGTAGCCAACAGGAACAGATCCCGCTTCATGCCCTCGCCATAGTCTCTGGAGCGCAAATCGCCCGATAAGGTCACAAACAGCGAGTCCACTGGACGATGGCCCACGATGCCCGTCAAATTCCACGCATCGGGCCGGTCGGTGAGAAACATAATCCCGGGCTGGGCCCCTATTAGCCATCGCAATTCATTTACGGGCTCGGGGTTCTCCTTAAGTTGGGCACAGGCCAAGGGACTGGCTTCTTCTCCCAACTCACACGCCTCATTCAGCAATTGCGCCGCGCTTTCCTTCTGTCCTTGCAGTTCTCGAAGCCGCGCAATCTTGACCAGAACCTCAGACCGCTGTGCACCTTTCGCTCCCGCTGCCCAATACCACGGCTCCGCTGCCTCGGGGTGGCCCGCTGCGGCAGCGACATCGCCGGCCAGCAACGCACTCTCCAGATCCGCTCCCTCGCCGGTAAGGCCCTGAAGGGTTTGATACGCCTGCTCGACCTCCCCTTTCCAATACAACAGCCGGACCTGAAGAGCGACGGCCTCGGAATTCTGGGGCGCTTCGGCCCTGACCCGAGCCACTTCAGTCAACCCATCGTCATACTTTTCCTGGTATCCCAGCGCTTTGGCCAGCACCAGACGAACCTGCCATCCGGAACCGTCTGCTTGCAGGCACTTGCGAGCTTCAGTCTCGGCTCCGAGGTAGTTCCCGCTTGTCATCAACGCGTCGGCGCCGGGACAACCGGGGGCCTCTGCCCCCGCAGCGCTTCCCAGGAGGCCCAGACTCAGCAGAATCCCCCCCAGAACTCGCTCCAGCCGTTTCATGGTGTGTTCCCCTCTGCATACTCAAGAATGTTGCCAATCAGGGGCACATAGAGTTCAAAGAAGAACGAGCGACCATCCAGAAGGCTGTCCCCAGAGGACCCGAGCATGGCGAACTTGGACCACCAACTGATCCAATAGGGCCCGCGACCCAGCTCGTTGTCCGAGAAGTCTCCTCCCATGTACAGGCGCAAGGGGCCGCTTCCGTTTTTCACGATGGCCGGCCACGTCTCGTTCAGTCCAAAGGAGTTCAGGATTGTGCGTCCCTCGGGCGTAAGACGAAGCTGAAATTCCGACAGAACCGACGAACCTCCTCGAGGTTCCACCACATCGAACCAGAACAGGAAGGGCACATCGTCCACCACGCCATCCAACAGGGGCGTAACCGAGTCCACCTTTTTGATGTGCGGCCCTGGCTCCAGAACCTCCGACCCCATTCGAAGCACAAAGATACGTTGATCTTCGTGGACAAACAGAATGCCCGGGCCGTCGTAGTCCCACTCTTTGCCGGTCTGCTTGCGATAGAGTCTGGGCGCCCAGTGCGGCACCTCGGTGAAGTCGTTCATGTCGTGCAGATAGCGCCCCGTCCAGCCCGTCCACTTCACGCCCAGCACCCCCGACAGGATCTCTCGGGCCGTGCCGGTTGTGGGCGACCCCAGGGTGTTGAACTCGGCCACAAAATGGCGTCGTTGGTCCGATGCAAAGCGGGCAATCACCTGTGCTTCCGGCTCCGAGAACCCGCCGAAGATCTTTCCGCTATAGTCCAGATGTGTGAAAACGTCGTCTGCTTTTTCGTAGTCTCCCTTGTAGACCCCATATGCATCGGCCACATACAACAGGTCAATGGTCGCCAGGTGGGCGTCGGTCAAAAGTGTGCCAATCCCCGCATTGGGCGGCTCGCCTTCGCCCGGCGGCGTGTACCCGACGTAATCTCGAGGGGGCTCCCAAGGTCGCTGATTTCCCGGGGGAGTTGCCTTATGATGGTTTAGCGCCCACATCAGCGCCCCGTGTTCCCGGTAGGTCGGATGGGGCACCGTTTTGTCCAGCACTCGAATTCGCAATTCGGTGCTGGGACTTAGCGCCCACCATACCAGCGGCGTGGGAAGCATCATTCCGATGACGGCCAGGAGTGCCCAACGGAGGTAATGGCGCTTTAGGACGCGCCCCCCTCCTGGAACCCCTTTCGCTTCATTTTTCCCCATGCCTTCTCCCCCGCCAGGTACTTGATTGTTCCCTTCAGCCGGTAGTACAGCGTCATTTGCCGGTAGCCCACGTTCTCCAGCAGTGCTGCCAGAAGCAGCCCCGCCCGGACCCGAATTCCCCTGTAGATGTTCGTGTTCAGATCGTCCAAAACCAGACTCTGGACCGACAACAAGAACCCCCAGAAGAGCGCAGAGAGCGTAAACATGACGGCGAACTTCGAATCCGCTGTACCCAAGAGCAAGTTGATTCCAAACCATAGGTAACCACCTAGCTCGATGACAGGCCCAATTGCCTCGAACAACAGTAAGATGGGCAGGACCACCATGCCCACCACCCCATAGCGGGGCCTGAACAACATCCCCCTGTGCGTCCATATGGACTCCAGCAGTCCACGCTGCCAGCGATCCCGCTGCTTCGACAGAACTCCCCATGTCTCTGGGGCCTCGGTGTAACAGACCGGCTCGGGGATCTGCACCACCCGATAACGGTGGCCACGCTTCCTCATGACATGGTGCAGTCGCAAGACCAACTCCATGTCCTCGCCAACGGTTGTGGGCAGATACCCCCCAACCTCCACCACCGTATCGCGATGGAACAGCCCAAAAGCGCCCGAAATGATGACGTTTGCCCCTACCCGATTGTACCCCATGCGCCCGAACAGAAACGCTCGCAGGTACTCAACCAGTTGGATACGGGCCAGCCATGATTTGGGCAGTGCCTGACGCAGAACTTGACCGTCACGCACGGTACACCCGTTGGCCAAACGCACGGTTCCGCCCACAGCCACCGCATTGCGATCGTCGTAAACCAGAGGCTCGATCATTCGAAGCAGGGCCTTTCGGTCAATGAGGGTGTCCGAATCCACACAACACACCAGCGGGGTCCTGGCCGCGTTCAGTCCTACATTCAACGCATCGGCCTTGCCGCCGTTGGCTTTGTCAATGACCACCAGCCGCTCGTCCTGCCGCGACCGGTACACCGCAAAAACGGGCTGAGTCTCCAGTTGGCGGCGGATAATCTGATTCACAGGAACCAGATCGAAGGTCTCCTTCAAAAGGGAAAGCGTCCTGTCCTTACTGCCATCGTTGACCAGAATCACGTTAAGCGAAGGGTACTCAAGTTGCAGAAAGGCCCGAGTACTGGAAACGATGGTTGCTTCCTCGTTGAACGCA